>CAZOEZ010000084.1:0-1561 GCA_964578995.1 uncultured archaeon | reverse complement strand
ATTCTAGACGGCGATGAGTTGAGAGAGTGGTTGTCTCCAAAGAACTTTTCAAAAGAAGCGAGAGATGAACACCAATTCAAAGTTGCTCACTTGGCAAAACTTCTGTTAAAACACAATGTCCCAATGGGTGTGAGTACGATTTCACCATACAAGGCGAACCGTGCAAAAGCAAGAGAGATCATCGGTGATGATACAAAGTTCTTTGAAGTTTATGTTAACGCCTCTTTGGCACAATGTGAAGAACGTGATGTCAAAGGAATGTACGCAAAGGCTCGTTCAGGTGAGATTAAGGGATTTACAGGCATAGATGATCCATATGAAGCACCAGACAACGCTGATTTAGTTTTAGATACTGAAAATAAGTCACTTGATGAAAGTGCCCAAGAAGTTTTAGAATTTCTAAAATCAAAAAACCTGCTCTAACTCAGAAATCTTAGAAACAGCTTTTTCATGAACAAATCCATTTGTTACCAGCAATCCATTTTCATGTTTTATAGTTTCTGTATTGTAAATTAGAGCATGACCAGAAATATCAGTCATCTTTCCACCAGCTTCAGAAATAATACAATTGGGACCACATGTATCCCATTGAGATAATTTGTTTCTAGTAGCTGACAGATAAATATCTGCGCGACCAGCTGAGATCTCCATAACTTTAAGTGCACTTCCAATTTTTCCTATATTTCTAATTGTCAAATAGTCTAACATTTTCTTCTCAGTATCAGATAAGTGGTGTCTACTAACCAAAGCTAAGCAGTTTTCAAGTTCTTTCATCTTCCTAACCGAGATTTTTTCCCATTTTTGCAAGTCATAACAAAACGCACCCATTCCCTTTTCTGCGAGGTATAGGATTTTCTTTATTGGCAAATAAACTAGTCCCATTACAGGAACATGGTTTTCAACTAACCCAACAAGTATAGAAAATTCATCAGTTTTATTTACAAAATCTTGAGTACCATCTACCGGATCAATAATCCAAACCTTTTCACTTTCTAACCTAGCTTTATCATCATCACTTTCCTCTGACAATATGGGGATTCCAGTCTTCTCGAGCACGTTTCTGAGAATTTTATTGCTTTCCAAGTCAGCCGCTGTGACTGGTGAATTGTCATCTTTCATGCTTACATCAAAGTTAGTATCGTAAATTTCTTGGATCTTCTCACCTGCTAGAATAATCGAATCTATTACATCTACTAGATTTGGTATTTTCGATTTGTAAGGAATTTCAGACGTCAAAGTAAAGATAAAACTCATGTGGGTGTGGTCGAATTGAAATTTCACGTTGATCTTTTCTTTCTAATGCAATAATCCTGTCAATAACTTCATTTGTAAAAATTGGATTAAGGAACTTTCTATCACTTTCAAGCGAATCTAGAGCTTCACCTAAATTAGCTGGCAAGATTCCAATTCCTTTCTTTTTTCTTTCACATTTGCTCATCTTATAGATATCTTCTTGATTTGGATCACCAGGTTCTTTTTTCTTTTTTATACCATCCAAACCAGCAGCCAAAACCGCTGAGAAAACAAGATATGGATTTGAGGATGGATCAGGAACTCTGTA
>CAZOEZ010000083.1:0-1686 GCA_964578995.1 uncultured archaeon | reverse complement strand
CAGTCAGACAACCCACAGAACGTCCTTTCCGTTAACCTTTGCAAACAATCTTCAGCCTCAATCTATCTGATTTACGACTAAAAGCCATAGAATAAAAAGCAGTATCAATTACTGCAGTCAAGAGTTGTATTGTAACCAACGGTGAAATTATCCACAGGATACCAATCACTTTCATTATCTGAAAGGTTAAATGAGCTGCCATCTTTTGACCAATACGTAAACGAGGCTAGGTTACCTGTTCCCAAATCGTAACCCTCTACTCCGCTAGCCGCCAAATCTTCAGCCGCCGAAGTATTATGCGAAGAATCAAGTGATGACTTACCAACAAAATCAACGAAAATTCTGTAAGTACTTCCTGAGAATGGTCCTATAACACCACCATCTGAACAACAGTCGTCATATTTATATCTTCCTGTATAAGTGCTTGAGTAAAGTCCACTACTTTGGCTCTGTGATTCCCGATTAGTTTCTTCACTATCATCAGATTCAACGACGTCGTCCGGGGATTCATTATTGGCGGTAAAGACATCCAAATGAACTTTGTTTGCTGCACTCTGCCCATTTACACCGAACACCCAAAATAAGTAAAGATGACTGGTGTTATCATATTGATTATAAAAGAAAATGTTGCCTTTATCAGCTGAAGCAGTTGGTCCATGTGTTAAGTTTATAGAATTACTAGAAAGGCCATAGTTTTGTAATGCTGTTTTCACGCTTGAAGAATTATCAGTATAGGCAGTGATGTTTTTAATAAATTTTGAGCTATCTGTTGAACTGCGTTGGTCTCCCTTCCAAATTGACAGTACATTACCTGAAACACATGTTCCAGTGACAGTAAGATCATAAGTCTGAGTTAAGACATACCCGCTTGCTGTTGTAATTGTAATTTTAATATTTGAGTGCGTTGTAATTTCTGAGGATTTAGAGGGAGTCCATTCAATAAGTCCTGTAGAGGAGATAGTCATGCCATCAGGCTGATTGCTCAGAGAATATGTGATCGTCCCTGAATAATTGTTGTCGGTGGTCACCTGGTACTGATAGCTCTGACCAAAAACTACAGTAGATCCATTATCAGGAACTGAGCTCGGATCGAAAGAGATGTCTTCTGTGATAGAACTTGAACTACTTATAGAATTTGAACTACTTGATGACTCTTCCTCTGAAGAGCAGGAGATCATAAGAGTAATACCAATGCAGGAAACTAATGTAATGTATAAAATATTTTTCATTTTTCTCCCTTAGACATAGTACCTTCAATTTGCATTATATTTATTCTACATCCCTCGCGCAAGAATAAACTTCAGTAGTAAAGTTGAGAAAAGGAATAAATTGCTGTTTGATGGGATGTGAAGGACGCAGCGTCGATTCAATCTGCTCAGATTTACGTTGAGCTTGATACTAAGCAAACAGAATATTGCGGAGAAGCATTAACGGAAAGATATGGATCTTAATGCTTCGACAATGCTTCGACAAGAGCTTTTTTAAAAGTTCCAATATCTATAAGTTGCAACCAATATGCTCAGCAATAGGTATCCCATAGGACGTCCTTTCCGTTGACCTTTGCAAACAACTTCAGACTCAATTTATTTGATTTTCGACTAATTCTATCTAAAATATCTGGTGGGTAATGACTTGTGTAATTGAAAAGATTGCTTTAATCCAAATCTGCTCTTCTTATAGTGAATA
>CAZOEZ010000082.1:0-1728 GCA_964578995.1 uncultured archaeon | reverse complement strand
ATATCAATTGAGATAAACTCATTCAAGTGTCGAGGTGTATTATGTTCTTCAGCTCTAAATGCAGGTCCAATTTCGTATACTCTTTCTAATCCACCTCCCATCAACATTTGTTTGTATAATTGAGGAGATTGAGCAAGATATGCAGTCTTATCAAAATATTTCATCTCAAATAAGGAAGTTCCACCTTCAGTTGCTGAAGCTATGATTTTAGGGGTTTGTACTTCAAGGAACTTTTCTCTTCTTAGGTGTTTATGTACTGCACCTGAGACAGCTGCACGAATCTGAAAATTTGCAGCAATTTCCGTTTTTCGTAGATCTAAGTAACGTGCATTTAACCTTGTTTCAATTTCACTATCTATTTTATCGATTACACCTAAAGGCAATGGTGTTTCAGCTTCATTCATTAATTCTATATTATCTGGTAACATCTCAACACCACCAGGTGCTTCTTTGTTTTCTTTGACTATTCCTCGAACTAAAATGATTGATTCTCGGTTAATATTAGCCCAACTTTTGAAATTTTCATCTCCCAATTTTTTCTTTAAAAGTGTCAATTGGATTACACCAGTAATATCTCGCAATTGGATAAATGCAATACCGCCTAAATTACGTGTATCTTGTAACCATCCACAAAGCGTTTGCTCAGTACCAAAGTCCGATTCTTCAATTTCCCCACATTTTCGAGTGTAAAACATAGTTTTAGCTTATTGGATATCTAAGTATTGCCGCTAGCCCTCCAAAAGCTTTCTGTAATGAGATTCCTTCCTCACTTTCCGTTGAAATTATACTAACATCACTATTACTGTTTTCAGCCATTTCTCCCAACCTCTTTACAGTTCCTTCCTCTATGTTTTCCATCTTTTCAAAACCTTCAGAAACTAACAAATGACTTACAGCTCCCATTCCTAAGGCCATTTCAACTTGTTTTAGACCATATGTTGCCAATTTACCTTTTGGAGACAAGACTTCTCTCATAAATTCATCCATCAATTTCTTTTCTTTGATAAGTTGCATTTCTGATAGTCTTGTAGATCCTCTGGTGACCAATTCTCGTAATCCGGTTTCATCAGTATATCCTGTGTCAAAAGTATCTATCACAATTTTATTTAATTCGTGGTTCAAGTATTCTTTACTCAAAAAGTAGTCTTTGGTTGCTCCTGGCCCGCCAATCAATATTCCTTCAATATTATTCCCAAGAAAGCATTCAGTAGCTGAACTCCCTACTTTTTTGTACCATTCATGTGCTGCTTCCTCAATGAGTCTCTCAAATCTTCGTTTAGATTGCCCTCCTTTACCATGTTTTGAAGGAACTTGTGAAAACATATGTTTTATTGTTGAAATCGTAGCACCTTTCAACATGCCTAGAGTAGCTTCAGATCTATCTATAACGATCAATCCAAATTGTGTTTTAGTTTCTCCAAGTCCCTCTAGAGGTTCCAAAAAGAAACCTGAGTCACATCGGTAAAGAAAAGCGGGGACAGGTTCTGGAGGTACAACTACTTCTTGAACCATTGTAGTCTGATTGCCACCTTTAGCTACATGTCCTACAAAAAAAACTATCCCATTTTCAGGAGGATTTTTGTACATTTTCAGGCGAGACATGATAGATTCGATTGCTGCACTGACATTTTTCCTGGTTGATTTTGATTTAATGTTAGCTGATTGCGAGGCCTCATTACGCAAGTATGATTGAACATCATGTATCTTTCGATCTGGGGGGATGTAAAG
>CAZOEZ010000081.1:0-1798 GCA_964578995.1 uncultured archaeon | reverse complement strand
GCATACAAATTACCTCAGAAATAGAAGATGTTGAAGATTCAATAAGCAAATACGCCTATGTTCAAGAACCTGAAGAAGACAATGTTGAACCTGTAGCACTATGCTCTATTGCAGTTAATGGAATGCCGGAAAGTAATTCATTGATAAGTATAGTAAAGACTGGAGATAAAATAACATTTAGCGGAATGGATTCTTATGACTCAGATGGAACTATCGTATCCTATAGTTGGAGTATCAGTAATAGTGTTGGAGTATCACAATTTAATAGCGCACAAGAACAATTTGAATATGTTTTCGAAATTGCTAATTCCTATACTGTCACCTTAACAGTTACAGATAATTCTGGAGATAGCAATGGATGGCAAGGAAGTATAATTGTAGAAGAAAATATTGTGACTGGAACTGGAGAAAATGAAGAAGTTGACAACACTCTAATTGTAGGTGGTACTGTGGCTACAATAGGAATTGCTGCTGCCGTTGTTGGATTAAGATATTTTAGAAGTGAAGAAGAAGATGACTTCTTCGAATTTGAAAACGCAGGCCCTGTAAACCTTTCATGTCCTAACTGTTCAGGTTTAATTACTATAACTACAGATCAAAGACCTATCCAAGTTGGATGTCCTATGTGTCAAGCTCAGTTTGTTATTAGAGAATAATTAGGCATTAATCCCAATCACATCACTTATAGATTCAAAACCTTCACTGGCAACACGTTTTTTCAATCCAGAAACTATGTTTCTTGCAATTCCTGGACCTTCAAACACTAAACCTGTATAAAGTTGAATAAGTGAAGCTCCTGCTGTTATTTTTTCCCAAGCATCATCTGCAGTAAAAATCCCTCCGACACCAATAATAGGTACTTTTCCATCAGTCATTTTGTAAATTTTACGAATCATTTCGGTGCTTTGATCCTTAAGTGGAAGTCCACTAAGCCCTCCATCTTCACTGTAAATCTTTTTACTCTTTTTATTGTCTGTTTCAGGCCTTTGTATTGTAGTGTTTGTTGCAATGATTCCTGACAATTTATATTTTTCAATTAATTTAATTATATCTTTTAAATAGTCATCGTCTAATTCAGGTGCTATTTTAACCAAAAGCGGTTTAGGGTCTTTTCCCTCTTTCTTAGAACAAGAATTGTTAATTTTTTGGCACTGCTTCAGAATTGATTCCAAGTGTTCTGACTGTTGTAATTCTCTAAGTCCTAATGTATTAGGTGAACTAACATTTATTACAAAGAAATCTGCATGTTTCCATAATATTTCAAGGGAACCTGAATAATCTTTGGGGGCGTCATGCAATTTAGTTATCTTAGACTTACCTAAATTTATGCCAACTGGAGAATCTGGCCAAAGACCTCTGTCTTTCCAACCTTTAAGTTTATCATTAACTGCATCCGCTCCAATATTGTTGAAACCCATTCGGTTTACAAGAGCTTTTTCTGCAGTTGCCCTAAACATCCTTGGCTTTGGATTACCCAATTGATCATGAAATGTTACACCTCCTATTTCACTAAATCCATAGCCCATAGATTGCCATGATGGAACTGCAGCACCATTCTTGTCCATTCCAGCAGCGATTCCAAGAGGATTTGGGAAATCAAGTCCAAACAGATTTGTTGGTAGTTCAGGAGAACTGTACAAGTTTCCAAGTAGTGATGTTAGAAGGCGTGAACGGCTTGTCCTTGCTAATGCCGATATTATACGATTATGAGCTTTTTCAGAATCCTGTAAAAAAACAGCTGGCCGCAGAATTGTTCTGTAGAGCAAGCTCATCTAAAATGTAAGTCGATAACTGGTTC
>CAZOEZ010000080.1:0-1809 GCA_964578995.1 uncultured archaeon | reverse complement strand
CTTGTTGAAACAAGAATCTTTTCATTGAATGAACCAACTCTAAGAGCATATTGGAAGTTGGATGGCACAGATCCTTTCACAGCATTGGACATGACTACAAATTCAAACATAGGAATTTCAAAGAACAATCCAATTCGTACTCCGTCACAATTTGGCAATGGTGTTTACTGTGATGGAATAGATGATTATGTAGAATTTGACTCACTTCACAATTCTAAATTCTCAGATTATACTGTGACCGCTTGGGTTAAATTAACAAATTATACTGATAATTTTGCCACAGTATTTGGAACTTCTAACGATGGGCGTACTTGGCTTGGAGTCAACTCAGACGATTTTTTTGAATTTAAAGTGGCTTCAGGGAACACACTTTATTCATCAATCACGAATTATAGTGTCAAAGCAGAACTCGGGGTCTGGTATAGTCTAGCAGCTACCTATAGCGAATCCCAAGACTCAATAAAGTTCTATGTAAACGGTACATTAATTTCGGAGGTAGATATTTCACCTAGTCATGTGATTAAAACGGCAGGTGATAATAATTATATGTGCCGTGGCCAGAATGGAGAATATTTGAATGGGACAATCGATAATATTGCTATCTGGGAACGAGCCCTCAATCCAGATGAAATACAGTACGTGTATGGAAGGCCCTTAGGTTTTGGGAATTATTACACTTTCAAAACTGATGATGGCATATTGTCTACAAATCCTTCATCAAATGATACAGATGGTGATGGTCTTAGTGATTCAGAAGAATCATATCTAGGATTTGACGGATATATTACTGACCCTACCAATGTAGACACGGATGATGATGGTCTAAACGATTCATATGAGGCATTAATATACAAAACGGATCCAACAAAAGATGATACAGATGGGGACAATCGCACAGACAATTACTTGTTTTATATGGATAATGTTACTGGATTTAGAATCAATCAAACTGGGGATGCTTTTCCTCTAGACGATTTAGAGTGGAATGATACAGATGGTGATGGTGTAGGAGATAATTCTGATGCATTTCCATTCGATTCCAATGAAACTCTTGACAGTGACAGAGATATGATTGGAGATAATGCAGAGAATGTTGCAGGAACAGATCCACAGAACAATGATACAGATTCTGACGGAGTGAATGATTTTGATGATATGTTCCCATTGGATTCCAATGAGACTATTGATACAGATGGTGACGGTGTGGGCGATAATTCAGATGCATGCCCAGAGTATAGTTTAGATTTCATTGATAGTGATTCAGATGGTTACTGCGATAGGAATGATGCTTTCCCCAATAATCCTAACGAGTGGATAGATAGTGATTCAGATGGTTATGGAGACAATTCTGATGCGTTCCCAGATAACCCAAACAAATCAGTCGAACCTGAAGAAACTGAGTTTGTTCAGGAAAAAACTAATTATTCGTTAGATTCTATAATGCTTGCGATAGTTGGATTTGGTGCAGTCTATTTTGTTTTCAAATATTTTGTAAAATATTAAAGTGTCTTTTCTACATTTTTTGTAACTTTCTCAGCCAACTTTTCACAGTTTTCAGTTATAAATCTGAGTTCATTATTGGTTTTATTGCAGAAATCTTTGTCAGTTATACTCTTTAGATTTATCATAACATTGTAAGCCGCAGCTTTGGCACCAGCGTTTGCCATTAATGCTCCAGATCCAACATCACTAGCCATTCCTTCATCCATTATCTCAGAAATTTCATAACATATCTCCAATGCATTTTTACAATGTTCAACTGTTCTTAAGGGAACTAAAGTAGCAATTTGGTATCCTTTTTGCATTTCT
>CAZOEZ010000079.1:0-1839 GCA_964578995.1 uncultured archaeon | reverse complement strand
AATGATTCACCACAACTAGGACATTCATCGACTGAGACTTGTTGGGGATTATCCATCTGATCTCTAAGAAAATCTTCTAATTTGTCATAATAATAACTTACATCCATCTCTTTTCTCAGATTTAAATCTGGAAATAATTCCAATTTAACTGCGCCATCAATCAACCAGCTAGGTTCAATATACTGATTAACTACCAAATCAGCTGCGATATTGAATAATTTAGGATTAGAATACCTAAGCCGACCACCTGTTCTTTCTTGAGCTCTAGTTAGATGTTTGAATACCACGTGTAAAACTTCGTGTTTTATGCCTCCCATCCTAAAGTTCTTGTCGTTTAGCTGGGTGCCCCAGAATTCTGGATTTATTCCCATTATAACTTTGTCATCATCAGATGGGCGAACCCAAAGTGTAGGGCCATCATCTGATAATTCTCGGTTGATGCTCAATAAAAAATGACCAAAAAAAGCATCTTTCATTATCAAATCGATACAAGTTGATGAAATCTGATCTTGAATTTGGGCTGAGTCGTATTTAACTTTCAACTCATCTTACCTAAAATATCTTTAGCCAAATCTGCATCTTCAAAAATAGTAGTTATCATTTTGCGGTTTTTCTTGAGAACTGCACTTGCTTCTCTATCGTTGAAGGCTTTTATTGCAAAATTATAGAGATCTTTACCTGCAGCAACTCTGAGATCAAGTGGAATCGCATCTAATTTCAGATATTGTACAACATTATCTCTTTGCTTTTTTACAAATGTATCTTCCATCACATAGAGTTTGTTTATCAATCGTTGTGTTATGATATTCGCAATATCTACTCTCTTTACACTTTTACCATCACTAGGTGCTACTAGTGATGCCATACGTTTCTCGATGTCCTTGAAACTCTTAGAATCCAGAATTTCATTAGGCTGAACTATTTTGGACCACGAATTTCTGACGAACTGGAGAAACTCGGCGACTGTTTCAGGATCAAGACAGGAACGGCCAATAGTTGTTACCAAGTCTGCATTATCTCGGTCTTTCAAATCATCTATGCCTTCAATTGCATTAAAAAATTGAACCAATGTTCTGGGAGTAGTCCTCTTACCAGTCATCAATTCTGGATATCCAAGGACAAAACTTATTCCTCGGGGGTCTATGTGTTGTCCCTCTGCCCACCGGGCCCAGACTTTCTCATCGTATCGCATTTCTATATGCATCATTCGAGTCATCATGGCATCATCCATCTCCTTGACTATGTACTCTCCACCAGGAGGGTTTGCTGTCAGCACTATGTGCCAACCTTCTGGCATACGCCACGATGCTAATTCGTAATCTTGTAAAAGTTGCATCAATCCACTAATTATTCTAATATCTGCCCTATTTGCGTCATCTATCAAAAATATGCCTGGACCATGTTTTCCAGTTTCCTCAAAACGTTTCTGTTCTACTTTGAAAGGAGTCCATTCGGGAGGTACCAAAATTGTCTTATCATCACTGGGATCATCAAGAACTCCTGGATCTATAGATGGCATACCTAATAGATCGCCCATCTCCTCGAATTGGGCTGGTGCTATGCTAGTGAACAACCATTTTTCATCACTACTCCTTTTCTCTTCAATTGTAAGTTCTTCGGCAACAGACTTCAGCATTTCCGTTTTACCTATCCCATGAGGGCCCCATATGCAAATTGGGACCTTTTTTCTTCTGCTTAAAAGACCTTTCGATATTTCTTCAGAGTTATCTACATTCCAGTTTTCCATTTTCTGATTAGATTGTATAATATTTTTTGTAAATGCTTTAACCTTTTCCGCGTTAGCTACAATACCAAAGGTCTGTTCACCGCTAATCATAG
>CAZOEZ010000078.1:0-1875 GCA_964578995.1 uncultured archaeon | reverse complement strand
TTGGGCCGGGCAATACTAAGAAAGAGGCCATTGCTAATCAAATTGCAAAATCAACTGGCCTTACACAAGATGATGTATTAGGTTGCCTCCCCCCAGGTAATATTGAGATTAAAGAGGAAAAAAACTCTTGAAATCTTGTTTTCAAGCCATCGACACTATTATGTCTGTCCGTAGACACAGTATTACTAGGAATTGAAATGCGAAGTAGTATTAACCCCTCCTTGATTTTGATTATTATTTTCATAATCTCTGTTTTGAGCCCATTCGTCATTAGTAATGAAACCGTAGAAGCTCATGCAGATCCACCAGGGCAACCAATCAAAGTAGAGGTGATTATAACCAAAATGATGTCAAAGAACGATCTTGATGATCCATTTTGGGGTGGAGATTCTGAAGTAATTGGCAGTTACAAACTTGAACATGCAGGACACACGCCTGCTAACTCAATTAATGGTGGCCAAGGGCTTTTTTCATGTATGGATTGGAATATGGAATCTCAAAATTGGGATACTACAAAAAATGCTTACACCTGTACATATAAAAATGGAGGGCGACTAATATACAGCCATACAGAGTGTACTCCAATGAATACAATTACATTCACTATTGATCAAGCAATCGAATTGGATAGAGCAATTGGTACAGAAAATGGGTTGATGCTTGGTGGGACAGGTACTGCGCTTTGGGCAGGATTGGTTGGGGCAACAGGAGGAGTAGCGCTAATTATTCCTGTAGTAGCTGGGACTGCTAGTTGGGCATTGAGTCAGAATGGTGATGACAATTTAGGTACTGGAGCCGAACTTTGGAATAAAGCAGGAACGAAGGATGTTTGGACTACCGGAGGTTTTGGATTAGAGGTGATTGTTAAGGAAACAGCAATCAAACCAGGAGACCCAAATAGTGATATTTGCAATTATACTAATACATCCACTGAAATTAACTCATCACAATACCTAACCGCACATTTAGATAATCAGGATAGTTGGTACTGGAATTCCATAGAAAGAAATGGGCATGGTAATGCAACAATGTATCCACATATTACAGATAGAATTAGCCCTCTAGAAACAGTAAACGGAACATTTGTTTTGATGAATAAGATAATTTCACAAATGGCTGAATCAGGAATTAGTATTGAGCCAGACGATGAAAATGATAATGTTACAAATGATGCTATCCTAAACTCTGTAGATGTAAATCAGACTATTCGTGAAATGATATTAACAATTATTCATCAAGACATTAAAATCATGATTGCAACTGTAAATTCTAGCCTAGACATTGATGTTTCTAAAACTCTAGGGTGGTTGTACTATGCAGAGCTTGCCTTGGGTTCCAATGAATGGGATATGGCCCTAAACTCGTACCATGCAGCAGCATACGACCTCGTAAATTCTGTAATCGAATATGACCCCATGAGTAGCATTACAATCGAAGCAATAGATCGAGATACCGGCGAACTAATGGACGATGTAGGTATGGAAATTTTGGAATTAGATTGTGAAAAATGTGAGCCGATACTTATTGGAGGGGGCGGGGGTGCTAATGTTGAATTGCCTGCTGGAGATTATGAATTACAAATTAAAGATAAAGATGGTCAATTGCTTGAAAAAAGAACTTTTGAGGTGAAAAGTGGAGTTCCGGCAAATGTAATGGTTGATGTATCTACAGCAGAACAAGCATTGAATCTTGCTTTCTATTTACAAGGCCTAATAATTGCATCTCTACCGGCACTGGTTGGATTTACTGGTTCTAAACAATATCTAGAAAGGAAACTAGAACCATCAGAATCAAAATCTGAACCATCAACAACTCCTTTGTGGATTGGAGTGGTCACTTTCCTAGCCATCTTCTTCATGATGATTGGCTGAATCA
>CAZOEZ010000077.1:0-1880 GCA_964578995.1 uncultured archaeon | reverse complement strand
ACCAACATTGCATATCAATCAATCATAATTGCAGTTGGCTATGTGATAACATTCTACACAAGACCCTGGCAAGTAATCTAATCTTACCATCATCTCTTTTCATTTTATTATACTCTCTAGTGTTAACTTTAGTGTGAAACTTGACTTTAAGATAAAATTCCTTAATATCTATGAGAGCTACTTCAAGGGAAAAGTTGACTTTAGAGGAGATGAATACACAATAAACATTCAATCAGAAAGAAGAGGAAAAGTACTCAAAGTCCCATTTCATGTCAATGCGGAAAAAAGAAGATTCCTAGTTAGGCTTTCTGGACCTAATAATATAGTGATTGAAGATATGCTCGAATTTCATGGGGAATCAGAATGGCTTGAGATAGACTCTGACATGATAACGTTTTTTGTGGCAGATCATCAAGATCAATTTGATACTATAGAAATCTTAGATGGTTCAGAACTCGTATAGAAACGACTTTAAAGTAATCTGATCGAATTTAGGCATGATTTGGCCTGGAATGGGTGATCCTAGAAAGCGAAAGAAAACACTCAGATTTTTGGCAATTACTGCAATGATTGCAATTGGGGTTGGGGCAGCAAGTAGTCTGCTTCAAGCTCAATTGAGTCTTGATGATCCTTTGAAAGTTTGCATAAATGATAAAAATACAACATACAAGATTTCTGCAACTGTCGAACTATATGTTGATAAGCTTAAAGCTGAAATTCCAGCAAATGTTGGAGTTACAGCAGAGGGATGCCAAAAATCAATATACACTATTTCTGATAATGGGAAAATTTATGCAGAATGGACTGAAGAATATCCATTTGAAATTGGTCACTTTTTCTGGATGTGGGACTTTCCTATGAGGGATATGGTTCAGGATCAATCTCGGATAATAGTCAATGGCGTTGAATCACCTCATTTCATACGAGAATTACTAGTTGATGGAGCACATTATAGAGCCGAATTTACATCAAAGGATTATGATTCATCTAAAGATTCTGACTTTATGCCACCACAAGACTAGATTTTGACTTGGTAAAAACTAGAGAAAATATAATAAAATGAAAAGATGAAGAATGGTTTTACCAGTACTTGCCGTTATCAGGTATCAGACCGATTCCTTCATTCTCGAAGTGACCATCTAGTTCGTCAACCCATTTCTCACGATTGTCTTTGTATCCCCAACCATGGACTCTTACCCAATAGGCAATGAGTGCTAGGAGGAAAACTGTAAACATTATGGTTCCGAATATGTAAACCATGACATCATAGAACAATGGATCGTAGTTAGGTCCTAATTGACCAACAAAGCTAGATAGTATGCTTAGAATTGTTCCAAATACAGGAATCATCAGAATTTCTGCCTACGCGTCGGATATATGTATTTCTCTAATTCGCGAATAAATTCATGCGTACTATAAGTAGGAAAATGAGAAAATAAGGGTGTGTTAGAAGGTGTTCTAACCTCTACCTTGTGCGGCGTATTTTCCGGTTCTTCCTCTAAAGAAGAATGCTCCTGCTATACCACCGAATATTGCTGCAGCGATTGCAGATGCACCTAATACACCATCAGCTGATAAGTATGGAGTACCAGAACCAGCTGCTGGATTATCTGCTGCATATTTCACTTTATCTGCTGCAAGTTGTAGTGTGTTCTCAAGAGACATTGATGGATGACCACCGTCTTGGGAACCATCTCCACCAGAGCCCATGTATTGGGCAAATGCAGGAGTAACTCCCATTGAGAATACAGCAGCGAAAAGTGCGCCTAATAATATGGATTTGTTCATATCTATCTGTTCAAAGGAGACTACTGTTATTATTTAACTTTTTTCCAAATTTTTAACTAGGAACATTTAATTTTGTTCCTAAATCATGCCTG
>CAZOEZ010000076.1:0-1931 GCA_964578995.1 uncultured archaeon | reverse complement strand
GAAACAATGTCTATAGGAAGGACATTTGAAGAATCTTTGATGAAGGCATGGAGATCAATAGGTCAAGGAAAAGGATTCCCTGAAGATTCGAAATGGAGTGAAAAGAAACTAATGAAAAATCTTAGTACTCCAAATGATAGAAGACTCTTAGCTATCTGGTCTTATCTCAAAAACAAAAAAGCAACAAAGAGAAGTATCAACAAAGTATGTGAAATCACAGAATTCCATGCATTCTTCGTAGAAAGAATTGCAAAGTTAGTTAGACTCGAAATTGAAACTGAAAAATGTGAGAAAAAGATTCCAAATAAACTGTTGACTGAAGTAAAAAGAAATGGATTCGGAGATAAACACATCAGTCACTTAACAGGTATTTCTCAAGAAAGAATCAGAAACCAAAGAAAGAAACTTGGAATAACTTCTAGCTTTCTGATGGTAGACACTTGTGCAGGGGAATTTGAAGCCAAAACACCATATTTCTACTCTACATATGCAGACAAAAAAGCTGATTTTAAGACTGGGAAGAGCGTAGTTATTCTGGGTTCAGGCCCAATAAGGATAGGCCAAGGTATAGAGTTTGATTACTCAACAGTTCATGGTGTACAGGCCGCTAGAAATGCAGGGTATGAAGCTGTAGTAGTCAATAATAATCCCGAAACTGTATCAACTGATTTTGATGCTTCGGATAGATTGTATTTTGAACCACTAGATAGAGAATCAATCTTTGAAATATTAGATTTAGAAAAACCTTATGGAATTGTACTTCAACTAGGTGGTCAGACTGCTGTAAATTTAGCATCACATATCGAAAAATATATCAAAAAAGAAAAGCTCAGAACGAAAATCCTAGGAACAAAAGTTAGTGATATGGATTTAGCAGAAGACAGAGGTAAATGCGGTAAATTGATGGAAAAAGCAGGGATAAATATGCCCGAATGGGCTGCTGCAGAAAATTCTGAAGAAGTAATTGATTATGCAGGAGAGATTGGTTACCCCGTACTTGTCAGGCCCTCATTTGTTTTAGGTGGAAGAGGGATGGAAATTGTTCACAATAAGACACAACTACAGAAATATCTTCGATTAGAAACTCATGCTTCTCCAGAAAAACCTGTTTTGGTTGACAAATTTTTAGAGGGTGCAATAGAATTAGATGTAGATCTGATTTCAGACGGAAAAAGAGTAGTCATCGGAGCAATTATGGAACAAATTGAAATGGCAGGAGTACACTCTGGAGATAGTGCATGTGTAATGCCCCCTCAGTCATTATCCAAAGGTGATGAAAGTAAAATAATAGACATTTCTACAAAAGTTGCTAAAGCACTAAAAATAGTAGGAGCTGCAAACTTACAATTAGCAATTAAAGATGAAAAAATATATCTTTTGGAAGCAAATCCTCGTGCAAGTCGAACCCTACCCTATGTCAGTAAGTCAACAGGTTATCCTTTAGCAAGAATCGCCGTCAACATAATGCTTGGAGAAAAACTAACTAATTTACCGAAGATAATACCTATGAAAGGAGCCTCAGTAAAAGTACCAACCTTTTCATGGTTGAAAATAACTGGATTAGATACTGTCTTGGGACCTGAAATGAAATCTACAGGAGAAGCAATGGGCCATGGGCCCAATTTTGGTACAGCATACCTTAAGGCAATGAAAGGTGGAAACAAAAAACTCCCAACAAAGGGTACTGTTTTCCTTTCGATCTCTAATAAGTTAAAACTCGAATTTGGGAATATAGCACAAGAATTAATTGATTTAGGATTCAATTTCATTGCAACCAAAGGAACTGCAGCCCACTTACGCAAAAGAGGAATAAAGAACAAAGTAATTTGGAGAATCTCAGATAAAAAACAACCCGATATTCTATCTGTTATGAGAAGGGGAAATGTAGACTTGATTATTAATCTTCCAACAGGGAGAAGAGCTGCAACTGA
>CAZOEZ010000075.1:0-1948 GCA_964578995.1 uncultured archaeon | reverse complement strand
CCAGAATCCTAAGAAGCTCCAGAATTTAGATCTTATCTCATCAAATCGCTTATCTTCGCCCCAAACTAGAATTCTGTAAAATAGATACGTTCCGAGTCTTATAGACCATAGAACAACCATAAAGGATGCAAGTATTTTCGGGAAGGATAAATCTCCTCCAATCCATAATGTAATAACGGCTAAAATGGCGAAATTGCTTGTTCCAGCAAGATCGGTAACCTTGTCAAATTTCAGCGTGTACGCTATAGCGAAAAAGCATATTTGCATACACACCGTTATCAACAGTGATATCAGAATAAAATGGTCGTCGTTTTTTATTAAATCAATCATCTCGAGGTTTGGCCTCGTTCACCTTTAATTCTCGACCTTCAGCATCGTAACCGTTTAGGGCTTCAATTGCTGATGCAGCCTCATCTCCGCTTGCCATTTCGACAAATCCAAATCCACGGCTTCTGCCGCTCATGCGATCTACAATTACTTTTGCAGATGTAACTTCTCCATGCTCTTCAAAGAGTCCTTTTAGTTCGTCGTCTCTGTATGACCATGGCAAGTTTCCAACATAGATATTATTGCTCATTTCTCTTATCCTGCCCTGTCTCCAAGGCAAGCTTCCAGAAAGAGCTGTTCTTAAGGGTTATCGCCTAAAATTCGTTACCTAATTCTCTTCTAGTTTGACCGGGATCAATAAAGGGTAGAACAAACGCAATCAGAAGTTGACAGGTCCCTCCAATCATAATTGTAGTCGTGTATGTGAAATTCTCCTCAAAGTATCCTGCCATTTTAAGACCAAACAATGCACCAAAGTTCAGCATTGCCATATACATTGTAAACTGAGTGGCTCCAACTTTCGGCCATGTAACATTCATGAACAATGAAATTAAGGAAATACCCATCGCAGCTCCAAAGAAAGGATAAATGACAATCAACCAAGTCATAACAGTTCGATTATCCCATAAAGGTTCAGCCAAAGCGATGGTAAAAATCGAGAGACCAGTTAGGATGGCAAATAAACTAGCAATACGTCGAGCGCCATATTTATCAGCAATAATTCCGCCACCAATCGTTCCAGCAATACCTGCAGTAACGGCCCAGCCACCAGTAACAGCCACATATTCAGAATCAGTCCACCCCAATTCTTGAATGAAAAGAACATTCAAAACAGGAATTAAGAATTCCCAGAAGTAAGTTAACATAGCAAGAACAACACCAACCAAAGGAGCCCTTAGAGAAAGTGCCTTGACAATATCACTCTTTTGAGGGGCTAAATCAAAAGCTTGTAATCCAACCGTATTATTTCGCAGTGAGACAAAATATGCTATGCCAGCTCCTAAAGTAAGGATGTGACACCACAATTTACCTGCGAAATCACCAATGGTCAATAGCAAGAATAAATCTAGAGCAATTAGAAGACCAATATCAACAGTTAGAGTTTTTGCATTGTGCCCTCCCCAGCCTGAATCAGAGGCATCCCAAGCTACTTCCATCTCATCTTTCATTTCTACATCTTCACTTGGTTTTACAACAGCTTTACCCGCAGTCCATGGGAATAATTTCTCACCCGGTCTTTCTCTGATAAATGCAGGTAAACACATAATCAACAAGAGCATTGGAACTGTCAAAAAGAGCCCACCAGCAACTCCGAGAGATCCAATGAAATATCCGATACCAGCACCACCGACCATGGTACCGAAACGTTTTGCTCCAAACATGAAACCATTAATCTTCCCAAATTCTTCAGGACTCAAAATATCTACAGCCAATCCATCTACAGCAACGTCTTGTAGAGATGCAAAACAATTATGGGAGAATAATAATGCAGTTAACAAAGCAATCTTACTTTCAATATTAGGTATAACTGCAATAATCACAACAGTAGCCACCATACCAGCCTGTGCACTAAGAATCCAAGGTCTACGCCTTCCCATAGGTAAGTAATGATAATTATCAA
>CAZOEZ010000074.1:0-1976 GCA_964578995.1 uncultured archaeon | reverse complement strand
TAAAATCCTTGTGACTCTGCCAAAATAACCATAATTGGGAACCAACTGCACCATCTGTAGGTCCTGGAACAAAGACCTTGATATTTTTCTTAGCACATTCGGCCAAAAACGACTCCGAGCCTTTTTCTTCCTTTGCCAAACGAAGGCCTAGTTCATGCCATATTTTCCAAGGTGGCCAACGGCTTTCCTTTGAATAAAGGTCTTCCAGAATTGGTCTCATCCAATTCTCAATAGGGATACCATAAGAATCGTCAGGAACTAAAACATTACCCAAACGATTAACGCCTTCGTCTCTTAATTTTTCGTCATCCATTGCAAAATCACCATGGTAATAATCTGCTAGGATTCTAGCTATATCGTGATCTAAAGTTCCACATGTGGTAACAACCACATCAACCATATCATTCTCGACTAACTGCCGAATTAAACCACGAGTACCTGTAGCCATAATATCTGCTGGAAATGACAAGAACTTTGTACATTCATGTTCATTCATGTTCTGAATAATTGATGTTGCTGTCGAAACTTTAGATGCTACAAAACCTCCTGCCTCTCCAAATTGAGAAATTAAATTCTCCAATGTTGTATTAGAATTAATCTGAATGTCTTTTACAGGGATTTTACGCATCCTTTATCAATCCACAAGTACCACAAATATATTTACCATCATCGAGAACTAACTTACCAACGTCACATTCTGGACAAATTTGCTCGCCATTTGGAGATCCATCAACATTTCTTTCTTCATCATCCTCATCATGTAAAGCTACGGCAACTACATTTTCATTTTCATCAACTGCCATTACTTTGACGCCACGGCCAACGCGGGCAATTTGCCTTATTGTATCTATATGTGTACGGATAACCTTACCTGATGAAGTAGTAGCTAAAACCTGATTAGCATTACCTGGTGTTAAAGTTGCAACAACTTTTCCACTCTTTTCATCAACTTTTATGTTCTTAACGCCTTTAGCACCTCTTCGGGTTAGTCTGTAATTACTTGCATCTGCCCTCTTACCATATCCTTTTTCTGTTATTGTCAACAGTATTTCTTCATCATTTACCAAAGACATGCCAATAACTTCATCTCCTTCTTTCAAACGCATACCAATTACACCTTGGCCATTACGTCCTACGATTCTAACTTCACCTTCTGAAAAACGATTAGCCATCCCTTCCTTAGTTGCAAGCATAACTTGACTCTCACCTTCTGAAATTTTTACACCAACTAATTCATCATTTTCTTTCAGTGTAATTGCTCTAAAACCTTGATCTCTAGCCCAAGCCCTTTGTATTCGAGATGAATACTCTTCGAGTCGTGTTTTCTTGATAATTCCATTCTTTGTTGCAAACAAAAAGTAGTGCCCTTCTCCACCAATATTGGCAACAGGTAACATACACAAAACTTTTTCGTCTTTGGATTGGCGACCTTCATCTAATTTTTGAAGAAGTTGAACTAATGGCGTCCCTTTGGAATAACGTGAAACGTCAGGTATCTGCCAAGCCTTAAGGAAATACATACTTCCTGATGTTGTAAAGAACAATAGGTGATCATGAGAACTCATTGAATATAATTCTACTGGGAAATCACCCTCTTTTGCTTTGATTCCTATTCGGCCTTTGCCGCCTCTGTGTTGAGCCTGATATTCTTCAAGACCAACTCGCTTAATGTATCCTGCATGCGTTCGCATAACAACCACTTGTGATCTTGGAATCAAATCTTCCGTTGCTAAATCCCCATCGAAATCTGATATTAGTGTCCGTCGCTCGTCACCGTATTTCTCATTTAATTGCTCTAATTCCTTTTTTATTATTGCCGAAACCTTAGATGAATCTGATAAAATTGATTTTAATTCATTCATTATTTTCTTCAAATCCTCTAACTCTTTTTCTCTTTCTTGAGCATCTTGTTGAGATAATTGATAAAGACGCATATCAGCTATAGCCTTAGATTGAACTTCACTAAGCTTAAAATT
>CAZOEZ010000073.1:0-2016 GCA_964578995.1 uncultured archaeon | reverse complement strand
GTTCAAGTGGATGCGGAAAATCCTCTATAGTTAAACTGCTTCTGCGTTTCCATGACCCAGAAAATGGATCAGTCCGCATTGGGGGGTTGGATCTTCGGGAGATCTCATTTGATCAGATTCGAAGTATGATATCAGTTGTGCATCAGGATACATTTTTGTTTCATGGAACTATCGAAGACAATATTAAAATGGGCAACCCTGAAGCAGATGATGCTGAGATTATTAAAGCAGCAAAAAATGCTAATATACATGAGTTCGTGGAAACACTTCCTGACGGATACAAAACTTTAATTGGTGAAAAAGGAATTAAGCTCTCGGGAGGACAGCGACAGCGGGTAGCCATCGCAAGAGCACTATTAAGGGATACACCTATTCTAATATTGGATGAGGCTCTTTCTGCTGTAGATGCTGAAAATGAGTTTGTTATTCAGCAGGCACTGGATCATTTGATGAAAGACCGTACAACACTGGTATTAGCGCATCGGCTTTCAAGTGTTGTTAAATGTGACCGAATACTTGTACTTGACAAAGGAAAAATTGCAGAGTCAGGTTCCCACCAAAGCCTGATGCAGCAGGACGGGATATATTCAGTTCTGATGTCACAGCAGGTACGTGAAGCTGAATCAAAGGAATTGTTGGTGGAAGAGAAGGAATCGGTTATTTTTGAAGAAAAAGAGGAAGAGCAGTTAAAAGAAACAATAATGAACTTGCCGACAGAAGGGATTGTTAAAGCAGAAGGTCTTAATTGGAAACAATTAGTTATTGAGCTGATGCGTCATATCATCCCCTGGAAAGGAAGGCTAGCGCTTTCTTTCTGTTTTGGGGTACTCCGTGTACTTTCATTTATAGGTGTTGGCATTTTCAGTGCACTTATAGTACTTGATTTGAAAAATGGTAATGATTATTCTTCTCACCTAAGCTGGCTGATTACGGCAGCTATACTATCCGGGATACTTCACTGGCTTGAATCATGGATAGCCCATGATATGGCATTCAGATTACTTTCTGTTATGCGTATCAATGTCTTTAAGAAACTTGATCTGCTTGCTCCAGCATATCTTGTGCGACGCAGAACAGGTGATTTGATGGGCATTGCCACACATGATGTTGAACTGGTTGAATATTTCTTCGCACACACAGTAGCTCCGGTTTTTGTATCAATCCTGGTTCCAGCTGTAGTAGTTGTCATTTTAAGTGCAACCAGTTTCTGGATGACACTCGCACTTCTACCTTTTTTAATTGTAGTTGGATTAAGTCCTTTTTTGATGAGAAACAAAGTGGACCGACTGGGATCAAAAGCAAGGGAAGCCGCCGGTGAACTTTCAGCACATGCGATTGATTCAGTGCAGGGGCTTGCAGAAATCGTTGCATACCAGCAGGGTTCTAATAGAGAAAGATCTTTTGAAGAACTGACAGACCGGCACATCTCACTGAGACTACCCTTCTTCAGAGAACTGACGCTTCAAAGCAATATGCTGGAAGTGTTGACCGGCTGGGGTGGTCTTGCTGTTGTAAGTGCCGGTGCATTACTAACAACCAATGGATACTTTGATCCAGGTATACTTCCTCTCTTGACAATACTGGCAATGTCAGCATTTCTTCCAGTTTCAGAGATAGCTCAAATAGGCAGACAGCTTGCAGACACTCTTGGTGCTACCAGGAGAGTTTACGCACTCGAAAAAGAACCTGTAAAAATAACTGATGGGAATTCAGAAGTTTCCAAGGATATAACATCAGGCTTCAAAATAAAAAATGTTAGTTTTTCTTTTCCTGGCAGACCAAGGAATGTTTTGGAGAACTTAAATGTTGATATTCCGGTTGGGAACACATTTGCCATAGTTGGTCCTTCAGGAGCAGGAAAAACAAGTCTCGCCCAACTGCTTATGCGTTTCTGGGACCCTGACAAAGGGAGTATCTTATTAGATGGTATTGATCTCAAAAATTTCAAACTGGAAGAGCTTCGTTCCAGAATTGCATTAGTAGCGCAGGACACGTATCTCTTCAACAATACTTTAA
>CAZOEZ010000072.1:0-2064 GCA_964578995.1 uncultured archaeon | reverse complement strand
CTGGGTCTCAAGATCCAGAGTCTCAAATGATGGACCACTACACTACGGGGCTAACTAATATTCAGCCCAATTAGGTGCATAAAAAAACGTTGTTAATCAATTACTTTAACTTTCTTCGTAAAATTCGTCTTCATCATCTTCGAATGAAAATTCAGCAGCGTCATTTTTAGTTAGTTCTATTTTATCAGGGAAGTGTCTTAAAATTACAACATCATCTAAATCTTGTACCCATCTATAAGGTATGATTATATTCTCACCATCCTTAACTAAATGTGGTGTTGTTGCTGTTATTAACAAGGCTGAAATTATACGTTGTGTTGTATCTAGTAGAACATCATGGACTACTCCTAAACGTTGTCCATTTCTCGTATAAACCGTTAGTCCGGGCAGTCTTGAAGCTTCATTGAGCACAATAGGCTATTGGGTCCACATATAATTATTTTGCGTGACAAATTCATCTTAATTATTTGGTAATAGACTATAAATAGAGGCCAAAAGTGAAGCGGATGCATGGGTAGGGTAAGACCAACTTACATCAAACGCGTAGCTATCGAGCTTGTAAGAAATCATCCGGAGAGATTTACAGAAGATTTTGACCATAACAAGCATGTAGTAGCTGAGTTAACAGATGTTGAAAGTTTAACCATGCGTAACCGAATTACAGGTTATGTTACACGTTTCCGGAAACAGGAACAGAATTGAGCCATTACGATGTTTTAGTTGAGGGTGCTGGCCCCGCAGGCGCTACAGCTGCTTATTATTTGGCAATGCAAGGTAAGAAAGTTGCACTAGTAGATAGGGCGAAGTTTCCAAGAGAAAAAGCGTGTGGAGGAGGTTTATGTGTACACATTGAAGAATTTGATCATATTATTTCTAATTGGGATGATTTTCTCGAATCAAAATGTCTTCGAGGGATAGTTTATGGTCCAGATTTCATGCCTGTCGATTATGTAAGTGAAAAACCATTTTTTTATAACATTCGACGTTTTAAATTCGATAATAAATTAGTAGAATATGCAGTAGAAAAAGGCGCGACATTAATGGAGGGAGTTGCTGTTAAAAATTTCGAGGTCTATGACGATAAAGTTGTTACTAAATTGAGGAATGGAAAAGAATTGACAAGTGATGTAATTATTGGAGCTGGCGGATCTTTTGATATGGTCTCTCGTCGAATAAGAGATATTGAAAATATGCCGATGAAATGGAGAGATGCAGATATCGCTACAGCGCTATACTTTGAGGTAGATGTTGGGCGTGAATACATGGATAGAGTATATGGGAAAGAGCGTATTTCTATGGCTCACATAAAGTATCAAAATTTGGATGGTTATGGTTGGTCTTTTTCTAAAGATACAGTTCTAAATGTTGGAATTGGTTGTCCTCGTTCAGTCATTAAGAGTATAAAGAAAGAAAACCCTGGCTGGGATGAAAGGCAGTACCTATTAGATTATGTTGAGACACTGAAAGAACAGGGTTGGTTCCCTAAAGATATTCAAGTAGATCGTAAAATGATTGCAGGTTCGAATATTCCTGTTGGTATGGGTATGAGATGCACTGTAGGGGATAGAATGTTAGTTATTGGCGATGCTGGTGGTTTTGTATCACCTTTGTCAGGTGAAGGATTGTATTATGCTTTAGATTCAGGCCGTATTGCAGCAGAGGCATTAGAGGTTTTATTCAAAGACGGTAATTTTGACAAACAATCTATGATGTTGTACCACAATACTTGGAGTAATAAATGGGGAGATGATTTAGAATGGTTGAAAGTAGCTTGGCATTTATTGATGGTTATGCCTAATAGTTTAATCAAATATGCTGCATTAGATGAAGAAACAAAAGAATTTTTCACGCATATGTTTGTAGGTTCTATGCCTGCTTCAAAAATAAAGAATAAAGTTTTAGCCCTTATTGCAAAAGGTGCTTTGAAGCACGACTTCCTAAGTCATATTACTGGCCAACATGAAAAAGTTCCTCCTGTTACTAATTAGTCTTTCATCGCCAGAAAAGGTTATAAGAAGGAAGCCATAGAATGACTAACATGCAATCTGCAGATGAAGAATGGGA
>CAZOEZ010000071.1:0-2121 GCA_964578995.1 uncultured archaeon | reverse complement strand
GAGATGCAGATGATGAGCAAAAAATACTCCAGCACAAGGAAGGTGTAAATTTCCAGGGGACGGTACTGACTTACCACCAGTTCATCAGCGCGGCGGGTCAGTTCTGTTAAACCGATGACGGAAACCAGTGAGGACATCTTTAGCATGTACACGAACTGGTTGCCAATGGCCGGGAGAATTATCCTGATGGCCTGTGGTAGGATAATCAGTCTCATTTTTTTCCAGTAGTCAAGTCCCAGTGATTCCGCTGCATCATGCTGACCCCTCTCTATGGACTGGATCCCTGCACGGAAGATTTCTGCCTCAAAAGCACTGTCACACAGTGCCAGCCCCAATATTCCTGCAGAAAGCACATCCAGCCGTATACCGAGAGCTGGCGGAAGTCCGTAATAAACCCAGAGTAGCATCACCAGCATCGGGATGGATCGGAAGATTTCCACATAAACCCGGTTGATTCGGCGGGCAAGTGTGTTGTCGGTGAGGGCAGGCAATGCTACAATTAGCCCCAGCAAAATCGAAAGTACAATCGCGGAAAGAGAAACCAGCAAGGTGTAACCCAGCCCACTAATAAGAAACTGGATGTTTGTTAAACCAGTTGGATGCCAGGGAGAAATTGAATACCATCCCCAGGTATAATCAGTTTTGCTGCAGCCTCCCAATCCAAGAACAAGAGGTATTACCAGCAGGACTAACAGAAATCCTTTGCTGTTAAATAGTGAAAATTTTTGAAGCTTTATGAGTATTTCTTTTACAATATCAGCACTTACCATTTGATCTTTTCAAAAGAGGGTGATAGAGTTGCTCCTCACTTTCGAAGAGTAAAATTTTATCTCTTTCGAATAAGATATTGTGACTGATTTGTCTCGTTCTTCAAGCCTTGAATGTTAGACAGTTCCAATAAATGGGAAAGTCACTTTATTGAAAAACTGTAAATCCACGGGAACAAATTGGTTTACCTGAGGAAGAATAGAATATTTTAACTCATTAGGAGGAAAATATGATTAGAAATTTGTTGAAAAGTGTGCTGACGCTTGTCTTCGTTACAGTACTGATAACTCCGGCCCTGGGTGAATCCAGACTTCAGAGAATCCTTGCTAATGGAGAACTCAGAGTTGGCACCACAGGTGATTGGAACCCAATGACAATGATTGACCCTAGTTCAAAGGAGCGTACAGGATTTGACATTGATATTGCAAATGCCCTCGCTTCAGATATGGGAGTAAAGGTTGTATTTGTGCCAACTACATGGAAGACACTTGTCAACGGTGTGGTCGCAGACAAATATGATATGACATCCAGCGCTTCCCTAAGTCCAAAGCGTGCTTTGGTCGCCGGATATTCAGGGTCTTATTTTGCTGTTGAAGACGTTCCACTGATGCTTAGAAAGAACAAAGGGAGACACAACAGCTGGGAAGATCTTAACAATCCGAGTGTAACAGTGGCAGTAACTTTGGGTACAGTGCAGGAGAAAAGAGCTGAGGCACTTTTTGATAAGTCGAAAATTATAAAGGTTTCATCTCCGGCCCGTGATTATCAGGAGGTACTGGCTGGTCGCGCAGATATATCCATGACTAGTAACCTGGAAGCAGCTAAACTTGTTGAACAGTATCCGGAATTGATGATTGTACCTGTTCAGAAAGGCAAAAATCCCACCCCGCTTGCAATGCTGCTCCCGCAATCTGATCAAGTATGGATCAATTATGTCAACCACTGGATTATACTTAAGACTGAACGCGGGTTCTTCAACCAACTGAAAGCCAAGTGGCTTAAGCAGTAAATTTTCGTATTTGTGATGACAAGGAGTGGATTGATTTGTAATGACTTAGTTCACTCCTCATCAAGGAATTTTTTATAGTCTTCAAGCATTTCAGCTGCAGCTGTTTCAAGCAGTTGCTGGCCCTCTTCAGGTTTTGCAAGACTGGGATCGGAACCTATTCGTCCGTCCGGATGACTACGGCGGTGTTGTTCAGCGTCGAAGTGATCGTCCCCCTTGTGGCTGTTAAGATATTCTGATGGGACCGGCTTCCATTCAACATTACGGACTTCCTTGATGTGTTCGGGATAGACGTATTGTGCCATAGCAACTTCGCTGGGGGTGGCGTGCATTCCTTCCTTTTCACC
>CAZOEZ010000070.1:0-2206 GCA_964578995.1 uncultured archaeon | reverse complement strand
GTGCAACTGGTGCAAATGACAAATTAGCTGCAATGGTTCGCGAAAAAAGAAATATTAAGCCTTGGAGCGACAACCAAATGGGTACTGCATTAATGTGGGAACCTATTGTTAGTAAGGATTTTATCGACAAAACTTATGGTGATAAGAGATCCTTACTAGTCCATTTCAAACCAGGTGGTATTGAGGGGTATGGGTGGGTATTCCCTAAGAAAGAAATATTGAATATAGGATTTGGCGGATACAATCGAACGATTAAATCTATCAAAGTTAAAGAAATCTGGGAAGACTACATCAATTTGCTAAAAAAAGATGGCTATTTCCCTAAAGACCAGAAAACTCCACCTGTCAAAGGCGCTCCACTTCCACTTGATGGACCAATAAAGGCTACAACCATGGATAATACATTGCTTGTAGGAGATTCTGCAGGCATGGTTTCACCTCTATCTGGTGAAGGAATATACTATGGAATGCATGCTGGTAAACTTGCTATCAAAACAATCAAAGCGGCATTAGAAACCGATGACTTCTCGCAGAAACATTTAGATCAATATCATCGTGATTGGAACAACGTATTTGGTAAAGAATTGAGAGATTTGTCTTTCTTTGCATATTTAGCTTTGAAAATACCTGAGAGAATGGTGTATTATGGAACTCGAGATGAAAAATTATGTGAAATATTTGCAGATTTATTCTTAGGTGTAACTCCAGGTGGTTTAGGAAAAAGAAAACCAATTACCAGAGCTATGTTTGATGCAGTAAGATATCCTTACTTCGGTTTAGGCTAGTCTTGTTTTTCTAACACAAACAAAAGAAATTGTTATCAATACAACGACAAAATGCAAGGACGGCAGCATCCCGAAACCATCATTATACGGTTCCCATCTTTCTTGATTACGATCCCAACATTCGTCATAGGTATTCTTGTCTGTGTAAAAGGGAGTGGAGTCATACGAAGCCATAATTTCGTCAGTGTTTGTAGAAGCATTAAGACGTTTCAAAACCACTTTGGCGTATATTGGCGTACAATTGTTTGAAAGATCAGGCGCCGATTGATTTAAAGTAGAGAATTTATCTGCAAGTGTCCCTGACAAATTATAATTGACCTCACTACTATTTCCAAAAAAAACTATTGAGGAGTTATCTACATAGGAAGTATCTGACATGGCGTAAGAAGACCCATTCCAATAAGTCAAAGAAGCAGTGGAAATTTCATACAGAAAAGTATATTGTGTCTGATTATTGAAATTTGACCCTTTTAAATTAAAAGTGAACAAAGTGTCTACAGACAAAGTAGTTTGTTCACCAACTCCGTAGCGGTCACCAACTAGCTCTATGCCTCCAATAGACCAAGGATAAGAATACAGCTCTGAAGAACTATTTGAAACATCTGGATGAGGTCTAACAGTACCAGTTATATTTTCTGTATAACCTGTTTCAGTGTCACAATCATAATAGGTTCCAATGACATTACTATTATTGTCAAGCATATCCCTCTCTCCACAACTTCCAGGTATCTCGTAAGTGCCTATCCAACCTGGATTAACTGAAATTGTGAACTCTTCTTCAGCCTCAGAATCAGAAGATAAGGAAATTACGACAAAAAAAACGAATAAAAAGACAAGACTAAATCTCATAATTACTAATTGAATACCTGCATTATACGTCTGTCGCTACTCAAATATTGACCGAATTTATCTATTCCTTCTTGGATCAGTGCAGGTGCATGATTCTTCTGATAATTTTCTAAGGATTCTCGACTATCTAAATGATATCGAATTGACCAATGTACTTTGCCATCATTTGAATCACAGACAAACCAATCTGCTTTCTGAAATCCTTCAATATCTAATATTTGCTCTATGTGAGGGCCTAACCATTCTGCATATTCATCTGCTGCGATAGCATCAATGTGCAGATTTACCTCGTAAACTATCATATTCTCCAAAACATGAATCAGTATTAATTATCGTCTCCATAGAGTTTTGAATGGAAAATAGTATTAAGGAATTCATCAAAACCTTCAGAAGTGAAGTTTCACAGAAGGATACTGAACACATAATATTCCATGGATGCTGGGACTGGCATTCTTCTGTTCACGGACACTGGGCATTGCTAGAAAGTTCTCATTTAGTAGACGATAAAGAAAATTTGGAGTGGGTTTCAGAAAGGTTACAAAGTAAGAATATGGAAGAAGAATTGCAGTACC
>CAZOEZ010000069.1:0-2510 GCA_964578995.1 uncultured archaeon | reverse complement strand
TACCCAGAAAGAAAAGAAACTTTGTTGGATGAACGAGATATACTAAACACTCCTGAAGATGTGAACGATTCAACCTTAGAATTACCTGGTAAATATCCCTTCACAAGAGGAATCCATGCAACTGGATATAGAGGTAAATTATGGACTATGAGACAATATGCTGGATTTGGCACAGCCAAAGAAACAAATGAAAGGTTCCGGTATTTACTTGCAGAAGGGCAAAATGGTTTGTCTGTAGCATTTGATTTACCAACTCAAATTGGTTATGATAGTGATGACGCCATGGCAACTGGAGAAGTTGGAAAGGTAGGGGTAGCAATCGATTCTGTAGAAGACATGGATGCTTTATTCGATCAAGTTCCTCTCGACAAAGTATCAACCAGTATGACAATCAATGCTCCTGCATCAATACTTCTGGCGATGTATATCGCAACAGGAGCAAACCAAGGAGTCTCTCAAGATAAATTAAGAGGAACAATTCAAAATGATATTTTGAAAGAATATATTGCAAGAGGAACTTACATTTTCCCTCCAAAACAGTCTATGAGATTAACAACCGATGTATTCGAGTATTGTGCTAACAAAGTTCCTAATTGGAATACAATTTCTGTTTCTGGCTACCATATAAGAGAAGCTGGATGTACTGCGGAACAAGAACTAGCTTTCACGATTGCCAATGGAATCGCATATGTTGAAGCTGCAATCGAAAAAGGATTGAATATTGATAATTTTGCTCCAAGAATGACTTTTTTCTTCAATGGGCACAATGATTTCCTTTATGAAATTGCCAAATTCAGAGCAGCTCGGAAAATATGGGCTAAATTAATTTCAGAACGATTTGGATCTAAAAATGAAAAATCAATGACTATGAAATTTCATACACAGACTGGTGGATCAACCTTGACTGCACAGCAACCCCACAATAACGTAGTCAGAACTGCAATACAAGCACTATCTGCAGTCTTAGGTGGAACTCAGAGCCTGCATACAAATGCTATGGATGAGGCTTTGGGACTTCCGTCAGAAAAAGCTGCAAAAGTAGCTTTGAGAACCCAACAAATAATAGCAGAGGAATCTGGAATTCCAAATACAGTCGACCCATTAGCAGGTTCTTATACTATAGAAAAAATGACCCAAGAACTATGTGACAAGACAGACTCCTTAATCGAAGAAATAGACACAAAAGGAGGAATGTTAAACTGTATTGAGGAGGGGTGGGTTCAATCCCAGATTATGGATTCAGCTTACAAATTCCAAAAAGAAGTTGAAGGAAAGGAGAGAATTATAGTCGGTGTTAATGATTATTTAGAAGATAAAGAAGGAGAAAGTGAAGATATTACAAAAATAAATGAAGAGGCAATACGGGAACAAATCAATAAATTGTCTGTTTTAAGAGAAACAAGAGGAAATATATCTGATTATCTTGATATTATTGAACAAAAAGCAATGACTAAAGAAAATTTGATGACTCCTATTATCAAGGCCGTAAGTGAAAAAGTAACAATTGGAGAAATTTGTAATTCACTTCGGAAAGTTTGGGGTGAATATCGCCCAAAAGACATTTTGTAATACCACGAAATTTTATCTAATACCCTGCGTCTTCGCAATGACTTGGCGAAGCTAGGCTAGTTTGGTTAAACTGGGGGATTGTGGTTCCCTCGTCCCGGGTTCGATTCCCGGGCTTCGCCCCACTTTTTATACTGGTTAAGTTATAGCATATTTAGCATGAAGACTACCTTGTACCAATTGCACCTTACGGGAAGATTAAAGCATATGATAATAGAGGTAAAAGGAAATCAAATTCTCACTGAATGGTGGACATCAAAAGAAGAGGAAGATGGTAAAAAACAGAGTACAAAAGAAACGGTTTATGGCAAAAACAAGGGTAGGTCTAATGAAACTACAGATGAAGAACAAGCACTTCTAGAGTTTGAAAGAAAAGTCAAAAAGAAGAAAGAAGAGGGTTATGTTGAGACTCGTGAAGATGCCATTCTTGGTGAAGAAATAGTTGTTAGTTCAACTTTGACTCAATCTTTTGCACCTTGTAAACCTATTAGCAAACTCAAGGAAAAACATGATGCTTATGACAAAACTTGGTTATCCGAAAGAAAATTCAATGGATCTTGTATTTTATTGCATAATACTGGTAAGGAACTAATTGGTTATACAAGAAGAATAAAACCCATAACTGAGATTTTAAGTGTTGTCAGAGAAATCAGAAATACGCTAAGTCAGTTGCCGGAAGAATCACTAATAATTGGAGAATTAGTAGCCTTTGATAAAGAAGGTCAAGAAGACCCCAAAGTTCTCAAAGCTGTTACGACGGAGACCACAACCGAATCTAAAGCTAAATCAAAATACGAATCTCTTATATCAGAAGGATACGAATTCAAATACAATGTCTTTGACGTAATATTCTGGTATGGTGAAGATGTCACTGATCGGACTTTTCTTGAGAGACTAGAAATAACAAAATTCTTTGGAGATAGGGAAATTAAAACTTTTACAGA
>CAZOEZ010000068.1:0-2524 GCA_964578995.1 uncultured archaeon | reverse complement strand
AAAAAGAAAGGTTGGAAAAAATATAGAGGACAGGGTAAATGACTATACTGGATTCCTATCAAGATGCACCTTGGCCTGATAAAAATATAGTACATGAAGATGAACTTGTGGTAGTATATAAAGATGGTTTTCCAGTAACAGAAGGACACTTATTATTTGTTCCGAAAAGAAAATTGAATAGAATAGACATTACAATCTGTTTTGAATATGCTTGGGAATGGGGTGTACAAGGTATACTGGATCACAAATGGGAGGCCTTTAATGTAGGTATCAACAACGGAGTTGCAGCAGGACAAACAGTAATGTGGCCCCATGTACATCTGATTCCCCGAAGGGAAGGTGATTTGGGTCGGTTTGAAAATGGTACTCCCTATGACCCGAAGGGTGGAGTCAGAAACATAATTCCACATAAAGGACACTATAATGAATAAAGAGATGTGTGTAGAATTTTGGAAAGATGACAGGAGAGTGTCAGGTTCATGGGCTCAGATGAGTGAAAATATACCCTATAAAGAACCAGATCCTAAAGATGTAAGTAGAAGGTATTTTCCAAATCGTCAACTTGCAATGGAATTCGCTAAAAATATGTGCGATCAAGGGTATCTTACAAAGGTGTACTGAGGATAAATATTAAGATGATAGATGAAACAGAACTACAAGAATTGCGTAAAGCTTTTGAGTTGCAATTCCGTTACAAATTCTATAGAGATCCAAAGTTTCCTTTCTTGAAATCCATAGGGATAGGACACGTTATTCAGGGATTTGAACATCCTCATGAAGATGTTGGTTTTATAGGAATGTTACATCTCTGGTGGGTGCCGGATCCAACTGGTACTGTTACAGATATATGGGAATCAGAATGGTTAGATACTCCACACGAAGGAATAGCTCTTGCTCAAACACTTGACAAGAATAGACCATATGATGTACATAAACTTGAAGAAATTGCACATAATCATGCACAAAAAATGGCAGAGAAAGAAGTAATGAAACAGATACAAGAAAAAATAAGACAAGAAGAAGAAGAGGAAAGCAATACCGTACTATGGAACTAGATAGATCTTGGAAGGATCAATTAAACAATAGAGTTCATGAAAATGTGAAAAATCACATTAAAGTTTTAAGAACTGAGATGGACATTATGGGTGAAAAGATTTTAGAAAAGGATGAAAAAACAGGAAATAGGAGAGGATCAGTACATACTGCTCTTTGGGTTCTTAAAGATAGAATAGATGAACTTGAACAAATAGAGGATGAATTAAATGACCGCAAAGATACTGAAGTTCCCAAATAATCCAGATGAAATAAAATGGCTCATGAGTCAGGAAGAAATATTGTTGGAAGATTTGGAAATACAAGAAACATATGATGAACGTGTAGAAACACGAAAGGAACTCAGGAGAGTTCGGGAGGAATTGAGTGCAAGTATTAAGAAGGCGAATTAAGGTATCATTCTATACCTTTTTGGGTAGAATATTACAATTTTATGGTGATATATTTTGTAACTATGCTCTCATACTGGAAGAAAAAGGTTGGGTAAGTATTGCAAACTTCTGGTGGAAATTTGGTGCATGGTTTTACAATATGTCAGATAAGGTTGCATGGAGTCAGATATTAGACCCTGAAAACTATCCAAAGAAAAAATATATTTATGAGTAAATTATTTGTAGACTTGATTGATAGTATGGGAACAGACCTGACTGTAGTAAATGCGGCCAGAGTTTCCTTTGGAAAGAAGAAAGAGAAGTTTGAAGAAGGTGATGAGAAGTTAATAAAGTATCTTGCACAACACAATCACTGGAGCCCTTTTGGTCACTGTATGTTGCAGTTCCATATAAAGGCTCCTATATTTGTTGCAAGACAACTTGTCAAACACCAAGTAGGATTGGTCTGGAATGAGATCAGTAGAAGGTACGTTGATACTGAACCAGAATTCTATGAGGTGGACAAGTGGAGAGGACAACCGATAGATAAGAAACAGGGGTCAGATGGAGAAGTGGAGAAACAAGGCTCCTGTATGTATTCTAAACAGATGGTAGAGAATAATGCAATTATTGCATATAATGATTTACTGGATGCAGGAGTTGCACCAGAACAAGCCAGGATGGTATTACCACAATCGTTAATGACCGAATGGTATTGGTCAGGTTCACTTTATGCGTTTGCGAGAGTATGTAACCTAAGATGTGCAGAGGATGCACAATACGAAACAAGATTGATTGCGAATGAGATAGATACACAATGCAAGAAGAAATTTCCCATTTCATGGAAACAGTTAAGGACATGGGGCGGGAAGAATACAAAGAACACTTAAAAATAAAATACGCTGATATGGAAGATACCATAACAGATAATACTAGAATTACAGGAGTAGGTGGTGAACAAAAAGACCACCTATATACATGGGAGAGGATATACCATTTCTCATGTGGAAACTGTAAAAATTGGTGGAGTTATGCGACTACTGAAGATAGTTACGATTGGAAGTCTCGTAGGATGACTTGTCCACATTGCAATCATCATT
>CAZOEZ010000067.1:0-2630 GCA_964578995.1 uncultured archaeon | reverse complement strand
ATAAATATTTCATCAGAGACATCTACTTTTGATGCAAAGTTAAGTATTTCTGCTATTCAGTTAGATGAATACATAGTAACAGCAAGTCGTGGAAGACGCGAAAAAATCACTGACGCCCCTGCAGCTATTTCTGTGATCTCTGAACTTAAGATTCGAAATGCAAGTAATCCAAACTTAGGAGACTATTTCAAGAATGTTAAAGGGGTTGATTTTACTGCATCTGGCCTTGATAGCTATAATCTAAGTGCTCGAGGTTTTAATTCAAGTTTTAGTAGTCGACTACTTACACTAACTGATGGCAGAATGGCTAATGTCCCTTCCTTACGTTTAATTGCTTATAATGTCATCCCATTAACATCTGATGATGTTAGACAAATTGAAGTAGTTTTAGGCCCCTCCTCTGCACTTTATGGACCAAATGCTCATGCAGGTGTTGTAAATATCATTTCTAAGCGACCTAACGAGTCTAAAGGGACGGTAGTTGGATTAACGGGTGGAACGAGGAATTTTGCAAAGGCTCAAGTTCGCCATGCTGGGACCATTGGAAATATTGGTTACAAGATGTCCTTTGTTCAATTTAATGCCGATGACTGGGAGTACATTGAAGATGATGAAAAGAAAGCACATTATAAGCAATGGTTGAATGAAGAACTAGATGGGGAAGATTTAGATGATTATTTTGAAGATGGTCTTGCTTGGTGGGATGGTTGGGACATCAAAGTAGATCGTGATGGAGATGGCATTGTTGATACGACATATTTTGCTAAGGATAATAAGGTCTATGATAGGGATAATGATGGGATTGATGATATTCCTCATTTTAAAATAAATAATACACGATTTGATATTAGAACAGACTATAATTTTTCACCTGAGCATTTTATAAGTTTGAATTATGGATTTGCGCAAGCAACAAATATTAATATTACGGGTATTGGTCGATATCTTGCCGATGATTGGGTGTATCAATTCTTTCAAGGAAGATGGGTATATAAAAACTGGTTTGCACAGGCTTACTTGAATACTTCTATGTCTGGTGATACTAGAAATATGCGAACAGGTGGCATTGTAACTGACCATTCTAAATTTTTTCACTTCCAATTTCAGAATAATTTGGATTTCAATTTTCTAGATACAAAACTGATATGGGGAGGAGATTACCAGCGAACCATGCCCAAAACATTTGGTACTATTCTTCCTGATGGCAAACCGGGTCGCAATCCAATCAGTTTTGATGAAGATGGCATTGATAATGATGGAGATGGTGAAATTGATGAATGGGATGAGTTAATCGTAACCAACGAATTTGGTCTTTATGCACAAACCCAATCTAAATTGAATGAACAATTTCAATTAATCCTTTCGGGACGCATTGATCTTCATAGTGGTCAACAAAAAGATGGGGGATTTAAATTTTTAGAAGACCCATTATCAGGCGAGACTATGGAATACTTTCCACAAATCTCACCCAAGGTAGGATTATTATACAAACCAAATGAAAAACAAACATTTCGTTTAACTGCTGCACGAGCTTTTAATACACCATCATCGCAAGGATTATATCTGGATGTACTGGCAGCTCAATATTCCGTATTCCCAGTTGTGGCACGTGGAAATGCAGATGGTTATAATTATACAAGAGATGCGTCAGGCAAACTCATGATGTTTGATGTCCGCGCTGGTTCTACATCTGAATTTAGATGGGCAAATATGCCAGAAGGTTCAGCGCTGTATATCCCTGGTATTTTAGGTAGGTCAGGACAATTTGTGAATGGAGAAGATTATACAAAGATTGAACCAGTTCGATCTGAAGAAATTTGGACTTATGAATTTGGGTATGCAGGTTTCATTGGACAAAAGATGCGTGCTTCATTTGATCTCTACTATAGCTCCTACAGTGATTTTGTCAGTGACCTCACCTGGGTGACCCCTGTGGTAATAGATACATCAGATGGGTTCTATACAGTCGAAAACCCTGACCCCGCGATATTAGGCTTCCTACCAACTGCTGAGCACAGTGGTATCCGAGATGGTGGGGATGGTATACCTGGGTATTATTATATTGAATATGGATCATCTGATTGGAATTCTTTGATCCCTGCTGGATGGTGGTCACAACCTGTTGAACAGCGAAATGGCACAAAGTTAGAGGTTGCATATGGTGACACATTAGGAGCTTGGTGGACTGATGATCTTACTGATTTTGATAATCCTGTAAACCTCATGTTAACTAATATTAATTATGGCCGGGTCAATTTGTGGGGAATGGATGCCAGTTTGTATGCATTTATTACACCTAAAATCACCGCAGATGTAAATTTCTCATTATTAGGAAAAAATAGATTTTGGAATTTTTTAACTCGATCTTATGATCCCGTTAATGCACCCAAATACAAAGTTAATGCAAAGTTAGCATATAATTCTGATAAAGGATTTCATGGGAATACAGGATTTAGGTATATCCCTGAATTTGAATGGGCGGCCGGTGTACATTTTGGAGTTATTGATGAATATTTAGTGTTTGATACCATGGTTGGCTATCGATTTGCTGAGAAATATGACCTCTTGCTAAATATTAACAATATAAATGATAATGTGCACCGTGAAATTATTGGTGGACCAAAGCTTGG
>CAZOEZ010000066.1:0-2661 GCA_964578995.1 uncultured archaeon | reverse complement strand
CTGCATTTTGGGGTCATTACTTGTACACGCCTCGTAAAATCCGAGATTTCGTATATGCTGGCTTGATATATGCAACCATTCCCAAAAAATTGCTTAAATCAGATGAATTAAATATTAACAAATATTTCACAGCCACTAGCCATATAGTTGGTGATTATACAAGAGATGAATATGTCCTTGCAACAGATATAGGCGTTCCATTATCTAAATTAGAGGAGGCTCTACATTTAGTTGATAAAATGACAAAAACCTATCCGCTCTGGATATGCCCAAGTATTGATCATTATCATCCAGATAAAATATTCTGTACGCGTAAGCCAGAAATGTGTGAAGATAATATTATTCTAGATTTAGGAATCTATGGAATTAAGAATACCAGAATACCCTCCAAAAAAGTCAATAAAGCTTTTGAAAAATTTTCTTTTAACCATGGTGTGTTCAAAGGCTTTTTCTCAACTTGTTACTTTAATTATGACGATTTTTGGAATCATTTTAACAAACAAAAATATGAAAAACTTCGGAAAAAATATCATGCTCATGGAAAATTTATGGATGTTTATGACAAGATAACATATAGATCTGAGGCTAAAAAAAGGAAAATAAAAACCATAAGAAGTCAATTATTTACTTTCTTCGGAAGAAGATATCTAGAGCAAATAAACAAAAATAAGGAAAAACTAATCAAATGAAAATGGAAAAAGCACTAGTGGTAGGAAATAGACCCTTGAGTAGCAAGGTAATAGAATTAGCGAAGAATTCTCTAGTCGTTGCTGCCGATGCTGGGGCTGATAGATTATTGAAATTCAATATTGTTCCAGACTGGGTTATCGGTGATTTGGATTCGGTCTCAGAAAGGGCTATAACTAAACTTGAGGATTGGACAATAACTAACAAGGACATTCAAAAGACTGATTTAGAAAAGGCCGTAGACTATGCTTTTGAGAAAGGAGTGAAAGAAATTGTAATCGTAGGCTGGGAAGGGGGGCGTATCGATCACACACTGGCTGCCTTGGGAATGGCATTTGATCCAAGAATAAAATTAATTGACGATAAATTTTCTGTTTATTGTGTAGATGGAGAAAAAAGTATCAAAGGCAAAGAGAATACGCTATTCTCGTTGATTGCAATGCCCGAGGCACGCGTTAGCATAAATGGTGCAAGGTGGAATCTGGAACATGAAAAACTAAAAATCGGTGGAAGGGGAATTCATAATGAAATTGGCCCTTCGGGTGAAGTTACTATAGAATGCCACAGCGGTAATTTGCTTCTTATTGAAGGGGATTTCGTACTACCTCACGACTGACTATGGCGTACCCATACGTATCCAATTCTCTATTTCTGAAACAAGAATAGTCATCAAGGCCGAACCGAGAAGTGCAGATAAGAATACATCTAAATTGGCAAGACCGAAATCATTAACTGGATTTGTGAGATACGCTATTCCCGTTTCTAAATCTGAAGTAAAAGTTCCGTAAATTACAACAGATATTAATCCAAAAATGGCACCCACTAAACCGCCATTTGCTGTTACTCTATCAGATAAGGATAAGAAAATTGGTAAAACTGTGGCTGCAGCAAACAAATCTGCAACCAAAAATATTCTAAAAACGCTGAGAGCATCATCAGCGTAATGCCATGCTAGGAATATGGCAATTGGTGCTGTGGATATTACGACATATTTTGCTTGATCGAGATTGAGATTGGAATCTGCTATATCTCTGGAGACTACCGCCCCTATTGCATTCTGGAGCGTATCAATACTAGAACAGACTAAAGCAATTCCAAGAACCAAAAACATAGCTAGGACCAGTTCATTGTATCCTTTGATCAGTTCAAAGAATGCTATGGAAGGATCGGAAAGTGCGCCTCTACCTGCTGCAACGGTACCTAAAAACCCAAACAATAGCACTGCTACGAAACATAGGCCTGACGCTAAGAATGCGCCCTTTCGTAAAGCTTCATTATCTTCTGAGGCCCAAGTACGTTGCCAATTACCTTGAGAAAACATTTCAGCGGCAGTTATAGCTAGTACTAGAGCTAAACCAGCTTCAAATGTTGAGTAATCGCTTATGCTACCATGGTACCACTCCCATTCAATGTCTTCCGGAGTGTAGGCTTTCGCATCATCCAGAATATTCCCAAAACCCTCATTAAAAATCAACAAAATAACGCTACCTATTAACCACAATATAAAGAAAGATTGAATTCTATCCGTCTTAATAGAAACCGGCAGTCCTCCCATCACAGTGTAAAAAGTTGTCACAATTGCTACAAGAACTATAGGAATTAGGAAATCTACGCCTGATAAAAACTCAACTGCTCTTCCTATTGCAATATATTCTGCAAACATGAAGGTAAACATGTAAAGTATAGAAATTATACCAACATAGAACTGCATAGGACGGCCCATTTTTTGACGAACAAAGTCCGCGAGTGTAACTCCTTGTGGCGTTAAATTTCTGATTATAGGACCTAAATAGGCTAACAAAAGAAATGGAGTAGCGGAAGATAGAGCATAGCCAAACACATCATAAAATCCGCCATAATATCCTACCTCAGAGGGTCCAAATAATATCCATATTCCCATTCCAGAAGCGAACAGACTAAGGCCAATCATTATCCAATTTTGACTGTTCCTAGCGGACTGAAAAGAATCTTGAT
>CAZOEZ010000065.1:0-2857 GCA_964578995.1 uncultured archaeon | reverse complement strand
ATGTTGCCGCTCTACCGACAGGTTGGGAGGTGGGAGGGGGCCCGCCGGGAGCAGCTAACCCAACAATAACTGGGCTCTTTTAAAAGATTGGGGAAATATGTTTAAATTAGAGCACTTGAGAGTACCATAGATGGTAAGTGCACCGCGTGGAAATCAAATTACTTGTAAAGGTTGGTTGCAAGAAGCAGCTCTACGGATGCTAATGAATAATCTAGATCCCGAAGTAGCTGAAATACCTGAACAACTAATCGTATATGGGGGTAGAGGAAAAGCTGCGAGAAATGAGGAATGTTATAATGCCATAATAAAAGCATTAAGAGGGTTAGAAAACGATGAAACACTGCTTGTACAGAGTGGAAAACCAGTAGGTGTATTCAAAACACATGAAAATGCTCCTCGTGTAATGATTGCAAATTCAAATCTAGTTGGAAACTGGGCTAATTGGGAACACTTTGATGAATTAGAGAAAAAAGGCCTCATGATGTTTGGACAAATGACTGCAGGTTCATGGATTTACATTGGTTCACAAGGAATTCTACAGGGAACTTTTGAAACATTTGCTGAAGCGGCAAGACAACACTTCGGTGGTACTCTAGAAGGAAAATTGGTAGTTACAGGTGGACTAGGTGGTATGGGTGGAGCTCAACCTTTAGCTGCTACTATGAACAAGGGAACTTTCCTAGCTGCTGAAGTTGATTCAAATAGAATAAAAAAGAGATTGGACACCCGATATTGTGATGAAGTTTCAGATAATATAGATGAAGCTATAGATTTAGCTCTAAAGTGGAAAAAGGAAAAGACCGCAAAATCAATCGCAGTTACTGCCAATATAGTAGATTTATTAGAGAGACTAATTGAACGTGGAATTGTACCTGATTTATTGACTGACCAGACATCTGCACATGATCCCTTGATTGGATATATTCCACAAGGATTGAATTTGGAAAAAGCTGACGAAATGAGGGAAAAGAATCCAAAAGAATACCTCAAAAGAAGTTACAGTAGTATGGCCGACCATGTACGCTGCATGCTCAAATTAAAAGAGATGGGAGCAATAACCTTTGATTATGGAAATAATTTAAGAGCAATGGCTAAAGAAGCTGGAGTAAAAAATGCATTTGATTTTCCTGGATTTGTTCCTGCTTATGTTAGACCATTATTCTGTGAAGGAAAGGGACCGTTTAGATGGGCTGCATTATCGGGAGATCCGAACGATATTTATGAAACTGATAAAATTATTTTGGATTTATTTCCTGAAGATGAGGCCCTACACAGATGGATTAAGATGGCTCAAAAAAGAGTGGAATTCCAAGGTTTGCCGGCAAGAATATGCTGGCTAGGTTATGGTGAAAGGGCTAGAGCTGGATTAGCCTTCAATGAACTGGTAAGAAGTGGAAAGGTAAATGCTCCTATTGTTATTGGAAGGGATCATTTGGATGCAGGATCTGTTGCGTCCCCTAACCGAGAAACTGAAGGGATGAAAGACGGTTCTGACGCTGTCGCTGACTGGCCTATACTGAATGCTTTATTGAATACAGCAGCTGGAGCAACGTGGGTTAGTTTTCACCATGGTGGTGGAGTCGGTATGGGTTACTCTCTTCATGCTGGAATGGTAGTAGTAGCAGACGGTACGAAAGAAGCTGACAAAAGACTGAAAAGAGTACTTACCACCGATCCTGGTACTGGTGTAATGAGACATGTTGATGCTGGCTATGAAAAAGCAAGAAAAGTAGCTAAGGAAAGGAATCTAAAAGTAGGACTTGTAGAAGGTTTATGAATCTAATAATCTCTTCTGAAGCTGATACAGCTTCAATAAATTTAAGAGATAGACTACTAGAAATGTCAGAATGGAAAAAAGATGGAGAATTTGATAGTAGAACAATATGGAAACTTGTCAATGATTCTGGAGAATTCTGTAAAAAAGGTACAAGATTAATAACCATTGAAGAATTACATATTCATGCAGAAGAAATTGATAAAACATGGATTAAACAAACCAATTTGAAAATTGATAATATTGTATTCCTCTCAAGGCATAAAGCAGCTAGTGGAAGACCAAGCCTTACCGTACATCCAATTGGTAACTGGGGATCTGCAGCTTATGGAGGAAAAGAAGGTGAGATTTCAGGTGCTGCTCCGAAGTGGATGACTGGACTACTACTAAACATAAGGGAAAATCGAATATCGGGTTATGATGTATGCTTTGAAGCAACGCACCATGGTCCACTATTGGAAACACCAACAATGTTCCTCGAAATTGGATCTAGTGAATCTGAATGGGAAAAGAAGGAACCTGCAGAAGCTTTAATCAAATCTTTACTGGAATTAAAGCCCGCAACAGGAATTAATGTTGTGGGAATTGGTGGTGGACACTATACTCCTAGATTTACCGAGGCGGCCTTCACACATGAGGTGTGCTTTGGACATATGGTTGCAAATTATGGAGTTTCAATTTTAAGTCCGGAGATTGTAACTAAGGCAATCGCTTATAGTAAAGCCGAGGGAATTTATTTTCATAGAAAAGGCATGAAAAAAACCGAGTATCGGAAATGGAAAAACTGGGCGGAAGATAATGATGTTAAAGTTTTCAACCAAGTAGATTATAAAAAACGCAATCTATAGACGAGAAAGGCGATTCTTTTTTAAAAAAAAACACCCGATACACTTAATAAACGATTCTCATGTAAACATGTTTAGGTATTTATCCATGAGTGACGACGACACAGAAAATGGTAGCGATGACATGCCTAGTGAACCAGAACCGGCGCCAGCTGCTGGCGGTGGTGATGATATGCTAGAAGACATGTTTGATTTGACTGGAAATAAAACCGATATGAATACTGAGTTGATGGCAGGA
>CAZOEZ010000064.1:0-2875 GCA_964578995.1 uncultured archaeon | reverse complement strand
GATGATGAAATTAATTGGTATGATACTGCAGCAATACCCGAATTCTCAAACATCATGATGCCTATTGTAAGTGTATTAGCTATAGTTGGACTAAATTATAGGCGGAGAAAAATCAATCCGGACGAATAATTTCCCAGGCCTCGGTTAGAGAGGCGTATTGTCTTCCTCCGAGTCTTGCTAATGGATCAAGTTTAGATGCATCCGGTCTACCTCTTTCATCTAGAATATCGTCGTCAATGTGAATTCTGACTATTTCTACTAGTAGCATATCTCCAGGACCATTTCCAACTTCAAGATGTCGGTATAATCTGCCTTCCAAAGCAACTTTAGCATCATTTAGCCTAGATGGTTTAACATCGGTTGATTCAGACTTTTCCAGTCCAGCTATTTCGAACTCATCAATTTCAGGAGGTAGTTCAGCTGAGGTCTTGATCATTTTCTCAGAAAGTTTAACACTGGTCAGATTAATCACACACTCTCCAGTATCAAGTAGGTTTTGGGAAGTATCCTTGTGTTTTCCAGCCCGCCTTCCTATTCCTAATGATACAATAGGTGGATTTGCAGCTACACCTCCGTAGAAAGAAAAAGGAGCTAAATTATCAATTCCATCCTTGGACCTAGTTGAAACCCAAGCTATTGGTCTGGGAATCAAGATTCTATAGAAAAAACTAGTAATCTCCTTTTGTTCAGTTTCAGATACGTTAAGTTCCATTTATTCGAATTCCGGTTCTCTTTTCTCGATGAAAGCTTTGATTCCTTCTACAGCATCACCACTATTCCCACTATCACGATTTTTTTCACGTTCTCTTTCTAATTCTTCTTCTAATGATAGTGTATCCGATTCTACAAGTAGCATTTTTGTTTCAGCTATTGCACTTGTAGGTCCTGATGCTAGTTCTTTGGCCATTTCTAGGGTTCTCTGATTTAAATACTGGTCGTCTACAACTTCATGTACTAAGCCCCACTCCAACATTTCACTTGAATTAAGCGTTTTTCCACCGAAAAATAGAGTCTGTGTCCGTCCCAATCCAATTAATCTTGGTAAAATGTATGTTGCACCACCTGCTGGAACAAATCCTCGCTTGAAATGAGCACTAAGTAGTTTGGTTGATTTGTTTGCAATCCTATAATCTCCCGCAAGAGCAATTCCCAGAGCACCTCCTGCGATAATTCCGTTCAATGAATTTACAACAGGCTTTGGCATTCTGAGTATTGTTGAGAATGACGCATGTATCTGTTCAGTTAGTTTGTAGAATAAGTCTCCTGCCCTTGGTAAATATTCGCCCATTTCATTGACATCTCCTCCTGATGAAAAAGATCTTCCTTTTCCTGTAATAACTACGCATTTAACCGAGGAATCTTCAGCAGCACTTTGAATTGCCAAATTCATTTCAGTAGCCATTTCGAGAGTAATAGCGTTTAATTTTTCAGGACGATTTAGAGTTATTATTCTAATATTCTCTTTGTTTTCAATTAGGATGGTCATTTCTTCTCCTCAATATTGCTACCACTAACAAACTTGCAGTTATCGGAATAAAAGATATGGACGGTGTTGCTTCACTATTTGTATCTGTAATGGCAGTTAGATTAAGTGTCATTTCAGTCAAGCCTTCTTCTTCGCCTTGCTGTATTAATCGATTATATTTCAGTACATTACTATTTTTGCTTAGTTTAGCAGTTTCACCGATGCCAATCTTATCAATAATTCCATTTCCTGCAGTAATATTGTAGGCTGCTCCCCACCCTATGTTCATCACCGTTACAGAATTTGAGGTTTCATCTACAATTTCTAAATGACCTCCAAATAATTCTAGATTTTCCCATGCTAGGTCATACATTAGCAATTCATTTGTTAAAGCCTCACGAATTGAACCGTCTGGCAGAATGGGTGACCACTGCATAGTATCTACTTCAACAATGACACTAATTGCTGTTCTAGCACCATAACCCCATGCAATAGATTCACCAGCCCCACTTGGATCTCGATATGTTAAACCCGAAACGTTTGTAGATTCATTTAGAAAATGTTCATATAATTCCCAATCGGCAATGGGTACGGCAAATTCACCAGTAATTTTCCACGGTAGAACTATATCATTTGAACCAGTATGTCCTGAAAAATAGACATACAGATTCATCCCTCTCATGAGTTCTATATTGGCCTGCGTTTCAGCTTCACTGCCTTCACTTGGTCCTCGATATGTTCCGGAAGCTGGGCACGAACCACGAGTATCACTAGTTCCATACATTCCCCACATGTAAGGGTAATTTCGATTTAGGTCGACACCATTCCAATTGTTTCGGCAGTCTTGTAAATATCCATCAGCGTTCATTACAGGTGTGACAACCAATCTCTTTCCTTCCAAGTAACTTGGATCGGCTGCGCTTCTTTCTAAGACATCTTGCAAAAACAAGAATGCAGCTTCTGCTGACATTCCTTCATTTCCATGATGCACTCCATCAACATACATAGTAGGTAAAGCTGCCAATTCCTCCTCGGTTAATTCAGTTATATTGAGTGCAACATCTACAGAAAATATTTCTAATCCAAGACCAGTACTAGATGCATGTTCTGAATAAATTGCGATATCTGGATACTGATTGGCCAATTCTTCAGTATCATCTTTCATAGAATTGTAATTGTGTAAAACTTCTACAGCTTCGCTAGGTTGGGCAGTGAATGCCAAGAAAACAATGACTAATAGTGGAAGAATATATTTCACTAATTGGATAACAGTGGCCGTATCAAATAAGTTTATCTATAATAATTCATTAATACTATCACGTTTTATAGGATATATATTATATGACAAATAAGGGCCTAACTGACGGCAATGGTCTGACTAATGGCAATGGATTAACCAACGGCAATGGT
>CAZOEZ010000063.1:0-2900 GCA_964578995.1 uncultured archaeon | reverse complement strand
CCTTCGTCATCTTCTTCATCAGGTTCTACTTCTACTTCAATTACATCAACAACGTCATCATAGTAATAATCAACGTAATTTGGCTTATTATCGGAGGGCAACTCTACTAATCCTGTTCTTTCCATAGTATCTACATTATGGGCTGTAACACCTTTCTCACTAATAGCATAAATGTAATCACCACCACCCATGAAGATACTGCGCCTCACATCAGGACTATCCCACCAATAACTGGAATCATAAAATGAGGAATGATCTATTTCATTATAAATTGAGAGATCCTCTCCAGGTTTTGCATTTATGAGCATCAATTTTGACACATATTCATAGCCACTTGAGTAATACCATCGACCATCAATCTCCTTTACGTCTGAATAGTATCTATTTGTTGACATTGGAATTGCAAGAAGACCATCTGCTTCCCAATACTGAAAGGCCTTGTGTTCATAGGTTGCTTCGCTGTAAGAGTATGACCAGTCATATTCATCTTCAGATGCAGGTGTTAATCTTAGTGAACTTGCCAATACAGGGTTTGAAAAGTCACTAACATCGAATATAGATATTTGTGTTACTCCCCAATCTAGGCCATCTTCATCTCCTGCAATACCTATTGTGAGAAGATGGTTGTCACCCATAGGATGGATGTATGTTGATACACCGGGTACTTCCAACTCACCAATAACTCGAGGATTCGTAGGCTCACTAAGATCTATAGTCCAAAGCGGATCAATATTTCTGAAAGTGACTAAATACGCCTTTTCTCCTACAAAACGAGCTGACCAGATTTGCTCGTCTTCAGCAATTCCACCTACGTGACCTACAACTTCATACTCTGTTTCTTCAGCATTTAATCCTAAAACAAATACATGGCTAACCATAGGTTCAGGATCATCCATCCACCATCTGCCCCATTGTCCTGTGGTAGAACAAACACGAATATTACCATTGTATTCTGATAAGGAAAATTGATCTTGTATTGTTCCATTTACTCTTCCACTAGCAATATAATCAGTCTGACCAGAACTAGAAATATCAAATACATGAAGGTTTGTCATTTCAGTATCTTCACTCTCTTTATCACCCCAGAACCACCATGAATCCCAAGCAGATTCAGCCATTATCATCACATCTCCGGATGCATAAACTGTAGCCCAATTACTCAATATATGATCTGCATTGAAACTAAAATTATCCTCTAATAAATCAAGTGTCATTATTGAGGTAACGCCCTGTCCAGCCCCGTCTGATGCTGCAGCAAAATTCTGACAATTACCTTCTCCGGATTCTGAATATTTATGAACTATAATTTCAGTTCCTGATTTTTCGTAAATGCGAGGAATTAAAGTATCTAAAGGAGTACTGTCAATTATTCTATCATTATACTCTATTGTCTCATTCATTTTCTCCATCCATATTTGCTCTCTTTTGGGACTATCCCAATCAAGATCCCAATAATTTCTATAATCAGAAAAATCTAACCAAGTTCTTAGACCATATATTTCCATCCACCCATAAGATACCATACGGACGGTACCATCTGATTCTCTAGCTGTTTGGTAATCTCCTTCTATGTAAAGTTCTCTGGAAACTTGAGGGGAACTTCGATTGGTCAAATCTAATACTGTGATTTTAGTGAACGATGTTGTTCGATAATAATACTCATAATAATATTCCTCGTCCTCCCAATTTTCTTTACGTTCTTCTTCGGGTTCTTTGACATCAGATTCACCATCATCATTACCTGAACGAGAACCAGATTTACCTTTACTAGAGGTTGTACTCTCTTTAGGAGGAGGGGGGATGTCTATGCCCTCATCAGGTTTTGGCTTTTCTCTCTTAAATTCTTTACGCAAATGAGGCCCCAATGGATGCTCTTCTTCATAATAACTGTAGACATAAACATTGGAATAAACTACAGCCTTGTCTCCGACAAGTAACATCTCATTAGGATAACCTTCAACAGATATATTTGATAAATATGAAACATTCCCAACTTCAGGAATTTCAAGAATATGCACTTTACCTGAAGGGTATCTACCATAGTCACTATATCCTCCATTTACAAGATATATGTAAGAGCCATCTGTTTTAACAAAATCGGCTTCATCCACTCCTTGTTCTTGATTATTAGTTCCTGAATAGTCAATGCCTTCAACAGAATTTGAAGAACTTTTGTCTGAGGACTCTGTCGATGGAGCGCCTGTATCCATACCACCATCACTATCCATTGCCATCTCTGGCTCCCCAACCATAACCATGTCATCTACCATTCCCCAACCACCATAGTAGTACGAACCAGTTCCTAGATTTACGCGCATTTCCTCCTTCAAATGTTCTTTCAAATCCATTTCAAGAAAACCACATGTGTCATATGTCGACAACGTTGGAGAACTACGTGATCTATCTGACAAAATACTTTCCAAGTAAGTAGATTGGGCTTCGGTAAGATCTCCGTCCTGAGAATTGTCACTAGGAAAGTAAGAAACTACCGAAACTGCAAGAATAATAACTGCAAATACTGCAAATACACCGGAAGGGATACCCCCAAAAGGTTCGGGTTGGGGGGCTGAAAGACTAGCTAAGGAAATCGGTGTGTTTAACGATTTACCAAAAATATCGATTTTTTTAGACATGATGTATTGCTCTTTTATTTTTATTGATTTCTAAAGACGGTATAGAAAGGGCTGCATCCAACTTTTCTAAACAACGCTTACAATTGACGTATTTGTTGTCCATTTTTTTCATTTGGGATAGTTCGCCAGTAGTAACGGACCAACCACAAAGTGTTTTGTCGTGCGTTCCTAACATATGTCTTCGTCTCATAAGCTGAAAAAATCTAATTTATATATAAAGGAATGCCAAAAAAATTTGGAGGAATTTCATTCTTTCAGCTCTATTGT
>CAZOEZ010000062.1:0-2922 GCA_964578995.1 uncultured archaeon | reverse complement strand
TCTTGGTCAAAGGGTCTTCTAGCATTTTCATTTTTAATTATTACTGGTGTTGTAGTTTCTCTAACTATTACAGACCAATCTACTTATGTTTCTGTAGAGAAAGCAGTATCGGGCGATTATGGAGATGGTGCAAAAATACAGGTTCACGGTACTATAGCTGATCTGAGAACAAATGATTGCTTATTGGTAGATGGAAACAACTCGATTAAAGTTGATATTTCATCCTTGACTCTTCCGGATACATTTGCTGAGGATAAGGGAGCTACTTTCATAGGTATAATTCGTATAATAGATGGAGAAATAACTCTTGAGGCAGAGAAAGTACAAATGGGCTGTCCTTCTAAGTATGAACCAGCAGAAGAGTAGCGGTCATGATAGACAAATTAATTTCTAAAGATAAAAATATTTATGAATTGCCACAAGAAGGCAAAATGAGGGTTCCTGGAAGAATATACTCTTCTGAATCTTTGTTATCACATCCTGGAATGGATTCTGCAGTTCAGCAGGTCGCTAATGTTGCACAGTTACCCGGAATAGTCAATGCCAGTATGGCTATGCCAGATATTCATTGGGGTTATGGTTTTCCAATTGGTGGAGTGGCAGCATTTAGATCTAATTCTAACAAGGGGAGAACTGGTGTAATTTCTCCAGGCGGGGTTGGTTTTGACATTAATTGCGGAGTTCGTTTGCTCAGGACAGATTTAATTGAAAGCGATATCAGAGGGAAGCAAAAAGAAATAATCGATGAGCTTTACAAAGAAGTTCCTGCAGGATTAGGGTCTAAGGGAAAAATTAGACTTTCTGACAGAGAATTAGAATCAGTCCTTTCTATTGGTTCCAAATGGGCTGAAGAAAAGGGTTATCTTTGGAAAAGTGATTTAGAAGTTTTAGAAGAAAATGGTTGTATTGACACTGCACTTCCTGAACATGTTTCTGATTATGCTCGTAAAAGAGGGCGCAAGCAAGTTGGTTCTCTCGGAAGTGGAAATCATTTTTTAGAGGTCCAAAAGGTCGATGAGGTTTTTGATGAGGCTGCAGCTAAGGCATTTGGACTTTTTGAAGGTCAAGCAGTGGTTATGATGCACACAGGTTCACGAGGTTGTGGGCATCAAGTTTGCCAAGATCATCTTGAATGTATATTGAAAGCAAGCAAAAGGGAAGGCCTTGATTTACCTGATAAACAATTAGCTTCAGCACCTTTAGACACTAAAGAAGCTCAGGAATATTTGGGAGCAATGTCTGCAGCAGCAAACTTTGCATGGACAAATCGTTCACTGATATCTTATGCTACACGGAAGGCTTTTTCTCAGGTATTTGGAGGAGATGGCCGTAGTTTAGGTATGGACACAGTATACGATGTTTCACATAATATAGCTAAAATGGAACAACATTCAGGTGAAGATTTATGTGTACATCGTAAAGGAGCAACTAGAGCATTTGGACCAGAATCATTAGATGTACCACAAAAGTACAGGGCTTTTGGCCAACCAGTCCTTGTCCCTGGAGATATGGGGACTTCTAGCTATGTTCTTTCAGGAACATCAGGAGCTATGGCCCAAACATTTGGTTCTACTTGTCATGGTGCTGGTAGAGCTCTAGGAAGGAAAGCGGCATTCCAAAAGTACAATTCTACAAATTTGGTAAAACAACTTTGGGAAAAACACAGAGTATATGTTAGAGCAAGATCTCCTCGAGTTGCTTCAGAAGAGGCACCTGGAGCATACAAGGATGTTTCAGAGGTTGTGGATGTTTGCCAAGCCTCAGGCATTGCAAACAAAGTAGTTCGTTTGAAACCAATGGGAGTTGTGAAAGGTTAATGGGAATACAGCTAGGTCCACTTCTTGAAACACGTCGAATAAAAGTAGAAGAATTAAGTGGTCAAAGTATAGCAATTGACGGATACAATGTATTATACCAATTTTTAACAAGTATAAGACAAGCAGATGGTAGTTTACTTACCGATTCAGAAGGTCGTGTCACAAGTCATCTTAGTGGAATATTGTTTCGTTTTTCTAAGTTAGTTGAAAATGGCCTAAAATTGTGTATTGTTTTTGATGGTAAGCCCCCTGCTCTGAAAAAGAACATATTGGAAGAGAGGCGACAGAGAAAAATCAAGGCGCAAATAGAATGGGAGGCTGCAATTGAAGCTGGAGATACTGAGACTGCACGAACCAAAGCACAGCAGACTACACGTTTGGATTCCAATATGATTGTAGAATCAAAAAATTTGCTTGATTTATTGGGAATCCCTTGGGTTGATGCACCTAGTGAGGGTGAAGCACAAGTAGCTTCTCTTTTGAGTCAAGGAATGGTGGATTATGGAGCGTCACAGGACTTTGACACAATATTATTTGGTGCATCTAAATTAGTGCGTAATCTAACACTTTCCGGAAGGAGAAAATTACCTAAGCAACAGAAATGGGTTGAAGTTTCCCCTGAAATTATTGACACAGAAAAATCTTTTCAGAACCTAGGCCTTAACAGAAAACAATTGATTGACGTAGCTATATTGATGGGCACAGATTTCAATCCAGGAATAGATGGCGTCGGGCCTAAAAGAGGCCTTAAACTTCTGCAAGAATTCGGAAATGCTGAAGCTGCTCTCGAGAAACTCGGTAAAAAAATAGAAAATTTAGACGAGGTCAGGTCTTTGTTTCTAGATCATCCTGTTGTCGAATTCACTCCAGAATGGAATACTCCTAATGTTGAATCAACTATGTCTTATCTATGTAGTGATTATTCATTCAATAGAAATAGAGTAGAGAAGGCCTTGGAGAAATTTATGGAAGCTAAGCCTCGGGCCAGACAGTTTACATTAGGGGATTTTTAGTATATTTTAAACCGATTTCAAGGATTGATTTTACCGTCTTCTCTTAGAAAACCCTAAAAGCATGATGACTCTGTGACCATGATGAGATTCCC
>CAZOEZ010000061.1:0-3082 GCA_964578995.1 uncultured archaeon | reverse complement strand
GATCCTTTTTCAGGCATGATTTTTTTCTTAGTATTTGCAATTGCTATCAATTTCTTTTCATATTTTTATAGTGATAGATTGGTCTTGAGGGCTTATGGGGCAAAAATCATAGAACGACAAGATAATCATAGATTATATGATATGGTAAAAAAGATCGCAGATATCAATGCATTACCAATGCCTAGAATTGCAATAGTTAATTCTTCAACACCAAATGCATTTGCAACAGGAAGAAACCCAAAAAATGCAGTTGTTGCAGCAACTACAGGAATAATGTCTATTCTAGATGATAATGAATTAGAAGGAGTAATGGCTCATGAGATGGCCCACGTTAAGAATAGAGATACCTTAGTAATGTGTGCAGCCGCTACAATAGCTGGTGCAATTGCTTTTGCTGCAAGAATGCTTTGGTGGAATAGTATGTTTTCCGGGGGTAGAAATCGTAATGTTAATCCAGTATTATTGATATTAGTTGCATTAACAGCACCTCTTGCAGCTTTTTTATTACAGATGGCCGTTTCACGCTCAAGAGAATTTCATGCAGATGCTACTGCCGCTAAATTAACAAACAAACCCTGGGCTCTAATAAGTGCCCTCAAGAAATTAGAATGGGAAAACCACAGAAAACCACTAGACTGCGGTTCACCTAGTTATGCAGCAATGTGTATTGTGAATCCTCTCAGAGGAGGAGATTTTTTCATCAATATGTTTTCTACACATCCTCCTATGGAAAAGAGAATTAATGAATTGGAAAAGCTGTGATTCGAGCATCCTTAGTTATAATCGGGGACGAAATCCTTTCAGGCCGAACAGAGGATAAGAATTTACCATATTTAGCTAAATGGTTAGGCAATTTAGGAATTAACCTTTCTGAGGTTCATATTGTTTTAGACAATGAAGAAGATATCATTGAATCAGTTAACACATTAAGAAAAAAATATGACTATGTATTTACTACAGGAGGCATAGGCCCAACTCATGATGATATCACCACAGATAGTATTGCTAAGGCATTTGGAGTTGAAACGCGAATTGATGATGATGCCTTAGAAAAAATGAAAGAATTTTTAGATGGAAAAGAATTAACAGAACCTCTATTGAAAATGCTTCATATCCCTGAAGGTGGAGAGCTTATCTATAGTCCTGCAACCAAAGCACCAGGTTACAAAATTGAAAACGTGTTTGTTATGGCCGGTATTCCTAAAATTATGCAGGGAATGTTAGAAGGAATGTATGATTACTTGGAAAAAGGAGAAGTAGTTCATTCTCGTTCTTTTGATATTTTAGTTGGTGAAAGTTTATTTGCAGAAAATTTAGAGGAGATACAGCAAGAATTCCAAAATATATCTATTGGTAGTTATCCGTTTTCTAGAGACGGTAAGTATGGAGCTACGATAGTTCTTAAATCCATTGATGATTCCGCTTTAGACAGTTGTGAAATATTGATTAAAGAATTAATTGCTAAATATTAATTTTCTCTAGCCTTACTATACCAAATTTCCAATATTTTTAACGACGCTTCTCAATTCTTCAATACTTTTTGCAATAGATCTATTGATTTTCAATATCTCATCTCTTTCTTTTTGCAATTTTTTTGCTTCTTGGAATAAACCCTTCATGAGAGCCTCAATTGTATTTCCCGTTTCATCACAAGCAGGGCAAAAATCAAAAAGTTCTTTATCCGTTTTGAAGATTTCTCTCTTAACGTATTCTTCAAGTGTTGTCAGCGTCATAATATAGTATTGATTAGGTTTTAATATTTCTTTGGTCTCTATATTCTTAAGTATGAGAGCGTATAATGTTTCAAGCAATGCCACTTTACTCACACAGCCGTTTAGGGACATATGAAAATTGTCCATTTCAGTATAAACTACGCTATGTCGATAAGGTTAAACCAATTCTAGGTAATACAATTGAATCATTTATGGGCAGCATGGTTCATGATGCTTTAGAGTGGCTGTACAAATTAGCAAGAGATTCTAATATTGTTTCCAAAGAAGCATTAGTCAACAAATACGATGAACTCTGGATAGAAAAATGGAAGGATGATATTCGCGTTGTCAAAAAAGATTTAACGGCAGATAATTTCAAAGAAACAGGCAAAACTTGTTTAGAAATGTATTATGATAGATACCATCCCTTTGATCAGGCACTAACTATAGGCTTAGAAGAAAGAATGATTATTGAGCTTCCTGAGGATAAGAAAATGCAGGGGTACATCGATCGCTTGGATAAGATAGCAGATGGTCATGTTTCAGTTCATGATTATAAAACATCTAGTAGAGTTCCTCCTCAAGTAAAAGCAGATCAAGACAGACAATTGGGACTTTATGCACTAGCAGTTCATCAAAAGTATCCAGAGATTAAAAAAATCGATTTAGTTTGGCACTACGTTAGATTTGATGAAGAAGTAAGGTCAAGCCGTACTGAAAAGCAGTTGGATATAATGGTAGAAAATACGGTTAATTTAATTAAAGATGTAGAAACGGCAACTGAGCTTAAAAAATTTCCAACAAAGACAAGTATGTTGTGTAATTGGTGTGAATTTAAGGCCCAATGTCCTGAATATTCCCATCAGTATGCTTCTCAGAGTAATGCTCCAGTTTTGGATACAACAACAATGACAGCTTCCCAAGCAGCTGAAACAGTTGATAAGTTAGTCGAATTAAAAGAAAAGAAGAAAACACTATCTTCAGATATGGATGCAATGATTGAAACTTTAGAATCAAAATTAATAACTTATTCTAAAGAATCAGGTCATAATTCAGTTTTTGGCAAGGATTACAAAGCCAGTTTCAAAGAATCCGAAACGTTAAAGGCCCCTGGTCAAAAGGATTTGAGAAGATATGCTTTAGAGGCAACACTTGAAGAAATGGGTTTAATAGAGTCTTTTCAGCAAAAAACAATTTCGTGGTCTCGTTTGAAATCAAAATTAAAATCTGATGATTTAACATCTGAACAAAAAGAAAAGATTTTAGAAAATATGGACGTAGATAAATCTACACGTTTTACACTTAAAAAACTTTAATTCAAAAGAACATAATCATTATATGTACGCAGCTTACTTTTGGTAAGCCCCGGC
>CAZOEZ010000060.1:0-3360 GCA_964578995.1 uncultured archaeon | reverse complement strand
AATAGGTGCTCGCAAACGATAAACCTAATCGCTTGCCAGAATGGTTCAGAGTAACTTTGCCGTCTGGCGATACTATGGAGCGCTACAAGTCCACTACAACATCGGTAAAAGACAATCAATTACATACTGTTTGTGAAGAAGCTCACTGTCCGAATATCCATGAATGTTGGGGCCGTGGAACTGCTACTTTCATGATTGCTGGCAAAGCTTGTACACGTGGATGCCGTTTTTGCGCAGTTGATACTATGCGAATTCCACCACCACCAGAATCAGAAGAACCACAAAAATTAGCAGATGCAATCCAAACAATGGGACTAACTTATTCTGTGATTACTGTAGTTAATCGTGATGATATGGATGATGGAGGAGCTTCACATTACCGCAAATGTTTGGATGAGGTTCATAAGAGAGTTCCTGAAGTAGGCCTAGAACTTCTTTGTAGTGATTTGAGTGGTAATCTAACAGCCCTTGAATATTTGTTAGCCGATGCTCCTTTGCAAGTTTTTGCGCATAATATTGAAACTGTTCCTAGGCTCACACCAAGAGTTAGGGATCCTAGAGCGACTTTTGAACAAAGTATCTTGATATTGGACAAAGCCAAAGAATTCAGGTCAGATATAATGACAAAATCTAGTATTATGTTAGGATTAGGTGAAACTGAAGAAGATTTAATGGATGCCTTCAAAGAACTAAGAGACGCTAATGTAGATTTGCTGACCTTAGGACAATATCTGGCACCAGGACCAGGATATCATCCGGTTGTTTCGTTTCCAACACCTGAAACTTTTGATAGGCTGGCCAACATGGCAAAAGAGATGGGTTTCAAGGCTATTGCATCAGGACCAATGGTAAGGTCTTCTTACCGTGCAGAATCATTAGTAGCTGCGGCAAACGGGGAAAGTATTGAATCTGGTTTGAAGGTGGTAGCTTGAGTAAAAAGAAAACGTTGCATGTCCCAGATGCGCCTTTTAGACCTGGAGATAAACCAAATTTTAAAAATTTGAATTTACCGAAAGCTGGGGAGGCTGAAAAACCAGATGTTTTGGTAAATCCTTCAGAAATTAGAGATTTAGCATTTGGTTTAGTTAGAGTTTTAGATGATAAAAACAAAGCAGTTGGATCTTGGGATCCTAAACTCAAACCTTCAGTCTTAAAAGAAGGATTAAGGAATATGACACTTCTAAGAATATTTGATGATCGTATGCTTACAATGCAACGTCAAGGTAAGCTATCTTTTTACATGAAATCTTTGGGCGAAGAGGCTGTTGCTATAGCTCAGGGAATGGCTCTGAGGCCAGATGACATTTTGTTTCCTTCATACCGTCAACCAGGTTTGCAATTCGTAAGAGGTCGTAATTTAGTTGACATGATTTGTCATTGTATAACAAATTCTAAAGATAATGTCAAAGGAAGACAAATGCCAGTACATTATTCTTGGAAAGAAGGTAATTTAGTTTCTATTTCGAGTCCAGTTGGAACACAATTTCCTCAAGCAGTAGGGTGTGCCATGGCTTCAGCTTACAAAGGAGAAGATAATGTTTCAATTTCGTGGTTAGGTGATGGAACTGCAGCGGAAGGAGACTTTCATTACGCAATTAATTTTGCTTCAGTTTACAAGGCCCCTGTAATTCTTAACGTGGTTAACAACCAATGGGCAATTTCTACACATAAGAATTTTTCATCAGGTGAGGCTACATTTGCATCACGAGGTATTGCTTATAACATTCCAAGCATTCGAGTCGATGGCAATGATTTCTTAGCTCTTTATTCAGTCACAAGTTGGGCTGCGGAAAGAGCGCGCAAAGGAGAAGGTGCTACTTTCATTGAAGTATTCACTTATAGAGCTGAGGCACATTCAACTAGTGACGATCCAACAAGATATCGGCCAAAAGATGAATGGAAATCTTGGCCACTAGGTGATCCACTTGAAAGATTAAAAAACCATTTGATTGATTTGGGTGAATGGTCTAATACAGATCAAAAGAAATTAGAAAAAGAGTTAGATGAATTAGTAATAAAATCATACAAAGAAGCTGAAAAACATGGAACTTTGAATGATGGTCCTTGGGCTTCTGAAGAAACACTGTTTGAAGATGTTTACAAGAAACCTCCAAGACATTTGAGAAAGCAAAGACAGGAGTTAGGAATTTAGATATGCCTCAAATGAATATTATTCAATCAGTAAATTCAGCTCTTGATATTATTCTTGAGAAAGATTCTAATGTTTGTATTTTTGGTGAAGATGTAGGATATTTTGGAGGTGTTTTCAGATGTACTGATGGACTACAAGCAAAGTATGGAAAGCATCGAGTTTTTGATTCACCACTTTCAGAAGGTGGAATTCTTTCTACAGCAATTGGCATGGGTATCAATGGTCTAAGACCTGTTGCTGAAATCCAATTTTCAGATTATATTTTTCCGGCATTTGATCAGATAACTAATGAACTTGCCAAATTACGATATAGGAGTGGAGGTGAATACTGGGCCCCGGTCACAGTTAGAACACCATGCGGTGGAGGGATACGAGGAGGACACTATCATTCGCAGAGTCCCGAAGCTTATTTTACACATACACCTGGTTTGAAGGTGGTAATGCCTTCCAATCCTTATGATACCAAAGGATTGTTGATAACGTCGATTGAAGATGATGATCCTGTCATTTTCTTTGAACCTAAAAGATTGTACAATGGTCCTTTTGATGGCGACCACAAAAAGGCAGCATTGAAATGGGACACACACCCAAAGGGCGATGTTCCTGAAGATTATTATTCCATTCCCTTAGGCCAAGCTTCTATTGAAAAAGCTGGAAGCAAACTAACAGTTTTGACTTATGGAACAATGGTTCATGTAGCTCGAGAATCCGCAGAATCCAGTGGAATTGATGCAGAAATTATAGATTTACGCAGTCTTGTGCCTCTCGATATGGACACAATTCAAGAATCGGTTGAAAAAACTGGAAGATGTGTTATTCTCCATGAAGCCCCACGTACAAGTGGTTTCGGTGGAGAGTTATCAGCCCAAGTTCAAGAAGCATGTTTTTATCATTTGGAAGCTCCAATAGTGCGCGTTACTGGTTGGGATACACCATTCCCACATTCTCTTGAATGGCATTATTTGCCTAGTCAGGAAAGAGTTATAGAGGCAATGAAGAAAGTAGTGGAGGGCTAAGATGGCAAAACACGTATTCAAACTGCCGGATGTTGGTGAGGGTGTTGTTGAAGGTGAGATTGTAAAATGGAACGTCAAACCAGGAGATACTGTAAAGGAAGACGAACCTTTAGTAGAGCTTATGACGGACAAAGCAACCGTTGCTATCCCGTCGACAGTTAATGGTAAAGTTGTTTCTATAACAGGCAAACC
>CAZOEZ010000059.1:0-3400 GCA_964578995.1 uncultured archaeon | reverse complement strand
ACTTTTTCGATAAAAACTTCTTTGATGGTTTCGGGATGCGTATAATGTGCATGAGGGACTCTGAAACGAGATAATCGTCCCTCATAGATATTGAATAGATGCCTCCAAGGTTTTGGATTTTCAACGCGCATCATAACTAATTGCAAGATTAAAATTATAGAACCTAAAAAGAATAATCCAAGAGTTTGGCTACTACTCACATAACCTAAAATACCAAAAAGCTGGACATATACTAGAGATATAAGATCGGATTGGATATGCCTACTTTCATCGAATATGATAGTGTGCTTTTCTCCATCAGTTAGATATTCAAACATACTACCTATGAATTCTTTGTTTTGTAATTGGTTATAGTAATGGTTAGTGAAGATACTAGTATCTGAGATTAGAATTACTTTGCCTTCACCTATATTTGCTTCAGCAATTACTTCTGCTCCAAGACCTGCTAAGTCCCCCCACACCTCAGGATTGCGATACACAGATTCAGAATCACAAACATCCGGCTGGTCAACTCTTGGTATGCAATCACCCTGGCCATTTCCATTATAATCTATGAATGCGCTTTCTGACGAATAAGCTAATCCCTCTGAATTAGAGTTTCTTTGTATTTTTAGAGCACTTGGAGAGCTCATCATCAATTGCCCTTCAAAGTTCATTCTGTTGATATCAGCATCTATAATTACAATTGAGTTATTTTTTGGATGGATACTTTCCTCCCAGTGATTTGAATCATAAAGTCTAGCAGGTTTGCATGAAGGGTTTGTATCTGCATATCCTGCACCCTTTGCTACATTACCGATTAATGTGCTGTCTCCAGTAGTAGGTTTACAGTCTCCTATTTTGACAGGATACCACTGTGCGCCAATATCCTGAGACCCATAAAATGCTGAATTAGCATACCCCGAATCACCTGCAATAACTACTTTTCCTCCAGCTTGGACAAAATTATAGATTGCTTTAGAGTCATACTCACTATATTTCCTTTCAACACCGATAATTACTAAAATAGTTTGATTCGTTTCAATAGTTGGGTTGGTTGAATTCTTCTCAATTTCAGAAATCTTATCAATTATGGATGGTCTTGAAACTATGGTTTTAATTTCGTGTTTTCCATTTCCTTCAACGTTAAGATCATTTGAAAAATCAGAGATATCATTCCAACTATCATCATAAACAGATAGTTGTGAAGGATTCTTTGCATTGTCTATTAGTACAGGATAAACTACGGAAGTCATTATTACTAAAACAAATAGGGCAAAAATCTTAGAACCATATTGGTCCCAGAATTTTCCTTTCATTTAGCCCTCCTCATTCCGAACATGTTTGTAAATCGTGAGACTTTGCCCTCTTTTAACCCTGTATTTAGATCGTTTTCTACTTGATGTAGGCTATTGATTGCCTCCACACACCATATATTGTAGGATCCGTCTATCATTTCCATACCGAATTCATCCACTACCTTTGGTTTAATTCCACTATACCTAGCAATTTCAAAGAGTGAGGTAAGAAGTTTAACACTGTGCTCAGGTATTGGCAATGCTCTCGCCATAACGTCCGTGAACTCTCTCACAGTCTGAGTCTTTGTTTTTATGAAACCATATCTGCTGAGGATGTTCAATAATTGGTGATATGATTTGATAATTATTTGTCTGTAATCTTCATCTTTATTCAATTCTTTTTGCATCTGTTTAATTAAGTTTCTAACTTCATATTTGTGTTTCTGAGTCCAATATAGGTAGTAACCTGTGACCAATAGGGCTGCAGGTATTCCTATGAATAATGGAATATATTTATCAAAATCAAAAGGAGGGGTGGGTACTGGAGATTTAGTTATACTTATTGCCACATTCGATTCAGTAAATTCAGTTTCATAAGGCGTGTCATAATATTGTTCAAGATATCCTCCATCATATGCAATCTCAATAGTTACACTTGTCGCATTATTCGGGAAAGTAAAATTAAATTCAGCAAGTCCGTTTGAATTTGTTGTGAAATATAATATAGTTTCTTTTTCGAGTAGTGTTTCTGTAGTTTTATCACTGTTTGCGAATAATTTTTTGATAGTCACATTGATATTTGCTTGCGGTAGTGGTGAATTACTATCTTCTTTCAACCACAGAGAAACATTCACATTATCGCCAGCAAAAACAGAAGTAGGTTCAAAGTCAAAGGTAATTTTTGTTGGAACTAATATACTTTCTTTACTTTTGTATTCATTCCCATATATGAACTCAGAACCGCTGTATTCTAGCTCTAATGTGTGATTATTTCTATATGTCTCTGGTACTATTCCCGAAGATACAAAAGTTGTAGCGTTCGTGAACATTGTAGTTAGTTCTCCGCTTCCAATAGCTCCCGAAATATTTCCGTTGATACGATTGCCCAAATCATCTACTAAAATTCCAGTCACAACAATGTTACCTCCTCTAATAATTTCTCCATCAAACCAGTCGCCTTCGACTCTAACGCTATCAAAGTAACTTGAACCATAGACAGCAAAAGTTGTCTTCGTCTGATTGCCCAAATAATAGCCTGTTTCATTAAATACAGCTGTAACATTATCCAGCCCCAGTTTGTGATTTGACACTAAGCTGTGATTTAATGCGAAAAGTCCCAGGTCATTGGTTTCCATATAGTATTCGTTTCCTGCAACGTAAATGCCTACAGTTTCACCTACTACTGGAACGCCATCATCATCATTTACAGATCCTGTAATGGTAACGTTTTCTCCCCTGTGGGCATCATCTACATTAATAGTAATATCTATTTCAGACTGTGGAATAACAGTGATTTCATTATCCATATCACTTATGCTATTGCTATTCAATACATTGAGTTCTACATCGAGTTCTTCCGTTTCTCCAGCAGGAATATCCATTGTAAAATCAAATTCCCCGGTTTCGTTAGTTAATTGCTCATATCTAACATCTTCTTCTTTATTGATAAATTCGACAAGAGCCCCTTCTATAGGAATACCTAATTCATCAACTACGGTACCTTTTATGGAATATTCCTGATTTCTTTTTGCTTTACAATCCCATTCATCTTCTTCTATTGAAGTCATATAACATTTGCTGTCCAAATCAAAAATTATAGATGGCGTTGCTATCAACGTCATATTTGCATGATTTATACTTCCAATTAGTGCTTGAGAATCTAATAATCTGACAGAAATTCTATGCTGACCAATATCTTCTTCCGAAAAATCTTTATCTGAGAAGAGATATCTTCCTTCACTATTAGTTATAGCTGAACCAATAATATTATCATTGAAATATAAATTTACAGTGTATTCAGGGATACCTTCTCCATTGTGATCTGTAAGGTTGCCTTCTAATTTAATATTCTCTGTTCTAAGGTATTCAACATCTTCTATAGTAATACTACTTTCACCCTTTAC
>CAZOEZ010000058.1:0-3579 GCA_964578995.1 uncultured archaeon | reverse complement strand
GGAACATGCGGCACCTGTGGCACCGGTATGTATCGTATACTCGGTAAAGCATAATTAAGTAGAAAAAACATTTTTAGTCTACTAAATAGTTGCTACACTCACAATTTTTAGGAAAAGCTTCCTAAAATTACTAGGATTGTACCTAGTATGAGGATTATTAGCGAAGCCATTATCAAATAATTTAGCTTCTCATTTACTTGTTTTTCAGCCGTTGCATCTTCGATAAGTTCTACATTTCGTTTATTTGCTTTCCAGAGAACATCAAAGACATCTCCAATGATGGGGATCCATCCAATTATAAATTCAATGGCTATGTTTGCAGCCATTTTTGTTACAACTTTAGAAGAAACACCCATTTTGATTCCAGAATACATAATATAAGTTGAAAATACGGCGCCAATGAAGTCTCCCAAAATAGGAATTACACCAATAATAGCATCAATTCCAACTTTTTGATTCGTTCCAGGAATTTTAGTTAATTCATCTAATCTCTCGCTTAGGAGTTTCAATCTCAAAAGTTTTTCTTCATTTCTTTCAATAATTTCTTCATTCATTTTCGTTGCTCCTTTGTTTATTCAAGAATTTTTGTATTTTGCTTCTTAGGGCAATTTTTTCTACGGTTTTTCTTTTTATAGTAATCGTCAATTCTAACCATTTCTTCATTTCAACGTCAATTATGCTATAATATATGTTTCTTCCAAGTCTTTTTTGCTTAATAATCTTAGCATTTACTAGAGTAGATAAGTGTCTAGATACAGTAGTCTGATCTTTATTTGATATTCGCGTTAAATCGCTTACATTATGTTCTTTAATCATTAAAGTTTCAATAATTTTTAGCCTAGTTTCATTTCCCAAGGCTTTGAATATTAGACTGTTCATTAAATATATGTATAAATGCACATATATTAATATAATCTAACAAAAAAATTACTTAAATTAAACCTGCAGCTGCAATGAAAGCTAACATAGCAATCCCCATTCCTTGTTTGATATTTTTTTGACCCATGAAATATTTCTCTTGCTTTGCATTGTAAATTCCGAAAAGCATGGTTCCGTTTGCTAGAGTTATACCTCCAACATAAGCATTCCATGCCATGTTCTCAAATTGGCCCATGGCAGTATAACTAAGTCCAATAGCCACTAAAAGTATTAGAGTAGCTAAGTTTAGTGATGTACCAATTCCGATTCTAGCAGGTAGTGTGAATCTATCCTTATCACCTTCTAAGTCCTGTACATCTTTTACAATTTCACGTGTTATTGTAGCTAGTACAGCCAGACCAAACATCCAAATTGTAGGCCCTGGATCATTTACAGCCATTCCAGCATATAGAAACACAGCTCCTGACATCAATCCAACAGCAATATTGCCTGCAATCCCTGCAGCTTTCAATCCATTTTCATAGGCTATCAGAGTTATCATCCCTAGTAATGCAATTACAAAAGGCATTTTGTTGTCAAGAGCAAAAATAAGTATCACAAGCCCCAATCCTAGCAAAATTTGTGCAAAATTCAAAGCATTTTCAGCAGATATCTTACCATTAGGTATAGGTCTTTCAGGATGATTCTTTTTGTCTGATTCACGATCATTGTAATCATTTAATGCATTTCCCCCGCCAACAAGCATCATAGCAGATATACAACAGATAGTAATCTCAGTCTGAAAATCTAGTATGTCTTCTGGCCCTTTAGCAATGAAAGCACCCGCAATAACGGCTAAAGCAGTTAGAATTGCGTTTCCTGGCCTAGTCAAGGCAATATAGGGGTTCATCCAACACGACTTCCTAGTTCGCAACTAGGGTCTGGTTTCAAAAGGCGAACGGTCCCATTTTTTTCAACACCACCTAAAACTAAAATCTCTGACATTATGGGCCCAATTTGTTTAGCAGGAAAATTGTAAACAGCCACTACTTCACGGCCCAGTAATTCTTCATGCTTGTAGTTTGTAACTTGGGCAGAAGTTTTTCGAATGCCCAGCAATCCAAAATCAACGGTAAGAATGTACGCAGGCTTTCTCGCTTCTGGGAAATCCTTAACATCTATGATTTTACCAACTCTCATATCGACTTTTGTAAAATCATCCCATTCGATTGTTTCACTCACGAACCCTCATTGAACAGTCAATACAAAGTCTTTTATCTAAAAAAGTAGCTTCCAAGATGTGGAAGAAAGAGACTTTATTCCTTATTCAAGTTACAAATCTTATCCTATAGAGGAGATGCAGAAGCGTTCGGAAGATTTTTTTATAAACATTCAAAGAAGACGAACTGTCCGTGATTTTTCTAATAAGCCCATTCCCAAAGACATAATAGAAAATTGTTTGAAAGCAGCAGGTACGGCACCTAGTGGCGCAAATCGCCAACCATGGCATTTTTCAGTAGTAAGTGATTTAGAAACTAAAAAGAAAATACGTGAAGCTGCTGAATCTGAGGAAAAAAAATTCTACAGTGGAAGGGCGCCAGATGAATGGTTAGAGGCCTTAGCCCCTCTCGGTACAGATGAAAACAAACCATTTCTCGAAATAGCGCCATACCTCATAGTAATATTTTCTGAGGCCTACGGTTTAGATAATAAAGGCGAAAAAATAAAGAATTATTATGTTTCTGAGTCAGTAGGAATAGCTACAGGGATGCTAATCACAGCACTGCATAATGCAGGTTTGGCAACATTGACTCACACACCTAGCCCTATGAATTTTCTGCGAGAAATTTTGGGAAGGGGTGAGAACGAAAGAACTTTCTTGATTCTTGTTGTAGGTTTTCCCTCTGAAAATGCACAGGTACCAAATATAGAGAAGAAGAATTTAGAGGAATATACTACGTTTATCTAATCTAAGTATACGTTCAAAATAGGTCTTTCATCCATGTGGAAGAAGCTGTAGGTGGCCCACCAAGTTATCATGTCTAGAGAGTTAACAAGGTTATTTTTTCCAGTTGCATTATTGCCATAATCCTTACTTTGTGTATCCATCCAATCCTCCATTTCTTCTAATGTATCACACGTTTGGTGATAACACCAATAACCATCTACTAAGCCACCATATCCTAGAGTAATAGTACCTAAATTATCCTGAAAAGAAGCATGATCACTTCGTGCAGTTGTATCCTCATATATGATTATTTCAGGACGATCTTCTTCTAACCATACATCATACTTCCAAGTACTTTCACTATTATTCTCAGATCCTACTAGAATATCTTGTTGCATTGAAACATTAATCGCATCAGCCCCAATCCATTGACTAAGGTATACCATATCTGGCTGATCTATTTTATTGTAGTTCAGAGAAGGGCCGATGTAAATCCTCATAGGCCAAACTTCACTGTCTTTTGGGTATCCGTCTTCATCAGGCTGCGGGTCAGGATCACAATTTCCATTGCCTCCATGTTCATCACCACAAGGTGCACCTCCACCACCTGGCCAATTTACACCAGCCATGTCTAAATTTATGTAATTAGTAACAGTCACTCCCGGATGATTATCTGCTAAAGTATCGGTCCAATAATCACTACCTCTCTTTCCACCTTCTTCTCCAGACCACAGACAGAATACCATTGTTCTACGGGTATCATAAGGCATATC
>CAZOEZ010000057.1:2185-3678 GCA_964578995.1 uncultured archaeon | reverse complement strand
CCTGAAGGATGCGGTTACGAGCGATGTGGAGGTTTAGGAGATTTCTTAGATATGGGAGTTGATCAATATGGAAGGCCTTGGTTTAGTTTGGCAAACAATGATCAAGGAGAAATTGGAATATTTGCAACAATTACGGAAGGTCCTACTCTTAGAGGAGATTTAACTGAATTAAATCCTATGCCATTAGGTGGTACTTTATCGCTTTAGATATAGGTTTTACCAGAGATCTTCATTGCTTCTCTAATATCTTTTAGACCTTGTGTTGAATTCTCTGAATCTGCAGTTTCTAAATCTAAATACAGTAATTCATCAATACCTTCACAAGGATTATTCATTTCTTCTTGAGTCAAAGCTTCGTCTGTTTCAAACAAAAATAAAACATACCATCTTTCTTTTTCTTCGTCATAATGTGATTGAGACCCTATTAATGTTATCTCACGGTCATTTATTTCTAGTTCCTCTGTTAAAATTCGGTGTCCAGCTTCTTCAGGATGCTCACCAAATTGCATAGCTACTCCGGGAATGTAATATTTTCCCGCAGCATAGGAATCAGCATCTTTCGCAACTTTTTCCACCATAATATGGCCATCTTCGTTTTTGTTTATCAATTGGGCTTGCAGTAAAATCAAGTTCTTTGCATTGTAGTCAATTTCTTTTTGTTTTACGGCGTATGCTAACATATTCTCGGTTGACATAATTATGAACTTAGAACACACTATTTCAAATTAAAGATTAGCAATTAGTTGTTAATTTTATAGTGAAAGTTCTATTAAGATAAACCCTTGCACTATGATTATGGAAGAACATTACAAGGGCATTGCAGAATCGATTATTCAGCTTTCAACCCCTGAGATAGATGTCGAGTCTTTTTCAAGTATAGATAATTTTGGGAGAGGAATAGATGCTTTTTCGCTTTATAATTCTGTTTATCTAGAAATAATTGCATATGAAGAGGATTCTGTTAAACAGGAGCAAGCAGCAACACTTTTGGGTTCTTTTAATCATCACCATCTTGAATCACAGAAGATTCTAACAAATTCAATATATCAGTCATTTTGTGGTAATTATAACATAGCTTATTCACTTCTAAGAAGTTTTATTGAATGTCATCTTCGCGGTGTTTTCCTTAATCAATTGGCATTGTCTCAGCATGAATCGGGTCTTTGGAAGGTCTCTCTTTCTTCGGCAGTCCAAGATAGTTATGGTGAGTTAATTAATGATTTAAAGAATTATCGAGCTAATAGAGATAAAATTTTGGATAATGCTCAATTTTTAGATATGGTTTCAGGTTTAAAGCAAGAATTAAGTTTTAGCGATCTCTTGAAAGAATTAATATCATGGGAATTAACAAATCCTGAAAAGAATTATCACAATTTTAGAAATTATTCACGATATGGAAAATTATCAGGATATGCACATTCTGAGGAAAAAACACATGATATATCTAGGTTAAAGAGATATTTTGGCAATGATGAACAAAAGGCAATCATAAG
>CAZOEZ010000057.1:0-2085 GCA_964578995.1 uncultured archaeon | reverse complement strand
TCTTCTAGATTATCACTTTTGAGTGACATCACATTCGGGGTTATCCCTTCTACCCGCGCTTCAAATTCACCTTCGTTGCGCAGTATTTCTATGTCACAGAAGAACTCTGCCATATTTGCCCGGATTTCCACTTATATTTAACATTTACGACGACTTTTAACTGGCAGTGCAAACATCATTCTCTAAATTAAACTCCACAGATTCAAGAGCTCTCCAAGCATCCATTCCTCTATCTTTGGGAGAATTGGTATAATGTTGGTCCTTATCTGAGGTGTATTCCATTAATTCACCGATACTTCTCCACCCAATTTGATTCATTGGAACAACTATAGTACCATTTGGAAAATTACTTCTTGGAAGAAATGTCTCATAATGTATTGAAGACACACCGTTATTATCCGATTTAGCACCTAGGTTGAAACCATGATCTTTTAGAATCCTGATTGTTTCTGTTGATGCTGGATCGCTACATTCAAAGAGATATGCGTAGACAAGATTTTCCTCTTCTTCATCAGAGGATTGACGTGCCTCGAGATAGTAATCAGGATTATTTGCAACCTCCTCAATTACTGCCAGTGCAGCCCAAGCTTGCAGCTTTACTCTTTCAGAGTATTCTTCAGAAACTGCAGACTCAAAAAGCAAACTTGTAGAGCCATGTACCGCAAAATGATTACGGTGAATACTCGAATCTTGAGAACTTGTTGTTGGAGGATAGTTAGTTACGCTACCAAATCCCCATTCATCATTAATTGAGTCTAATACAACAGATTCAAGATTGTATGAAGCTAATAGAACATCATGATGTGTTGCAGGATTCTGTGGAGCTGCTACTTGGAAAATAACACTCCCAACACCTCCAAACTCATGCATATCTACAGTGACAGAGGGATGAAGATTATGGAATGCTAAATGCATAGCCTTACCTTCAGGCTCCATTAATTTCATATGATCTCGATTAAGATCAGTTCCATTTGCATTTCCCCTAGTATTATTATCTCTTCCATCGGGATTTACCATAACTAGGATTGCAAGGTTGATATTGTCCAATATCTGGTCAATTTCCTCAGGAATTCCACGGGCAAAATGCCTGACCATAAGATAGGCTGAATCAACCGAAGCAGGTTCATTTCCGTGTTGAGCAGCAACAAAGTATACAGTTGGTACAGTAGAATCATAATTACCGAATTCAAGTAACAACAATGGTTGCTGGTTAATGCTGTACCCTATCTCGGTGAAATTTGTAATTCTGGGGCTCTTCTCAAGTTCGTATGTAAAATTGATAATATCAGATGCCGAAGTCTGGTTTTCAGGAATGTCATTCCATAAGTCTTCAATAGTCAAATCATAAACAAAAGGTTCCTCGATTTCATCATCGTCTCCGAATAGTCCATTGGGGCCAGTACAGCCAGTTATTGTTAGCACAATCATCAGTCCAATCGGCACGATTCTATTCATTTCTGTTAAGTTTACTGAGATAATAGGGATAGATAAAGTCGGGGGTTCATTTCATAAAAAGACCTGAATGGTACAAACTGTGAACAACTCCATAGATTTGGTCGCTTTTTTGATTCTTTCGGTAGGAATTATAATTTTATCATATCCTCTATTTCTTTTAGTTATTGAGAGGGCTACCGATAAGAAATCTAGCGATATTCTTTTGGTAGGATTCATAGTTTTGTTAGGATTAGCTCTGATTATTGCACTTTGGGCTGTTTATTTTGCTTCCACATCACCTGAACTTTTGTGGCCCTTTGCGGCTTTCACACTGATATTTCGTTATGTTTCCCCTTTAATTTTAGTCAGACTTATTATGAAATGGCGTAATTCGGATTCAGTAATTTTGACTTCGTCAGCTAGAATATTTGCAGATTCTTTTTCAGGAATAGCTATGGTCATGGGGACATTTATCTTGTTATCACCACACATGGAATTCAACAGTTCAGAAAACATTGAATTATTGATAGCAACGGTTTTGGCTATTTTCACTTTTAGTCAATTTTATCTTTATTTATTCGTAGGATACATGCGTAAAGGGAATGTGCCTTCAGCCTGGATTTCAGGATTTTTCATAGGCACTGGTTTAGT
>CAZOEZ010000056.1:0-3795 GCA_964578995.1 uncultured archaeon | reverse complement strand
TGTATCAAACTAATATAAAGAGTAAACAATACAAGAATAAAGCCAATAGTTCCGATAATTTCCCTAGTATATCTCATTTAGTTTTCCATTCCCTTGGATAAGTCCCTCTTTTCATTATAACTCTTTCAAGTTTGGCAACCTTACCTTTTGACCTTGGTTTTTCTGCAATCTCGTCAGCATTTACCGTTGCTCTAGCTAATGCAATTGCTTCGCCCCTTGTTGTCTTTATTGAGATTAATTGACCTCTTTTCATATTCTTTGAAACCATTGCAACCCCCGGAACTCCTAAATCCGCTCCATGACAAAGTGCATCAACTGCAGAATCCTTAACCTCAATTGAAGGAATATCTACCAGCATATCTTCAAGTGGTTTAAGAATAGAAGAAAGCTTTGCTTGGTCACCAGAATCCTTCCATGCTTTGTACATGTCATGTGCTTCTATCATAGTTATCGAATTTTCAATGTCAAAAGGACCTGATTTAGTCCTTATCAATTGCTCCATAATCCCTCCCGATCCCAAGGCTGAACCTATATCTTCACACAGATTTCGAATATAAGTTCCTCCTTCACATAATACTCTAAAAAGTGTTTTTTTGGAAGAATGTTCTAACATTTCAATCTCATATATTCGCCGGATTCTTAGCTCTCTTTTAACGGCAGCTTGAAATGGTGGAATTTGATAAATTGGCCCTGTAAATTTGGTAAACATATCTAATACATTCGCTTTCCTCTGGCTTTGATAATGTTTCATTAAGCACACATATTCTTTAGGTGATTCTTGCATGACTTTGATAACTTTCGATGCTTGGCCTATAGAAACTGGAAGAACACCCGTTACATTTGGATCTAAAGTCCCCCCATGACCTGTTGAATTTAGTCCAAATGAGTCTCTCAACCATGCTGCTACTTGATGCGACGAAGGTCCTGCCTGTTTGTTAATTATTACAACCGAGGATTCTAGCAACTGCTCAATAGATCTTTCAGAAGGTGGTGTACCATACGGTGCACTTGCAGTATCTGCTATTTTGTACAATTAACTAATGTCTTGCTGTGTCTTTGAACATGCCCTACAAATAACACGAGTTGAGTTCCAACCGGGCCCTGTAGGTACCATAATCTCCTTCTCGCAAAAATAACACTTTTCTTTAAGCGCAGATTCTCTTCCTGTGAACTTAGGCAGACGTCATCACCAATTGTCGATTTAGGAAGGGTGGATAAAAGCTATTCCACTATGGTTAATTGTTTTATGGGGGCTTTCAATGAAAGTTTAGGCCGCTGTAGCTCAGTTGGGAGAGCGTGGGACTGAAGATCCTAAGGTCGCCGGTTCGATCCCGGCCGGCGGCACCATCTCTCTGGAGATAATTAAAGCAAAAATGTCGGTTGAAAACTACAATATAGCCCGAAACAAGGCCCTAAAGTCTATGACCCTAGGACTCATATTCTTGCTTTTTTTACCTGTAGGGATACCCGTTTCGCTGATTATCATACCATTCTTAGCAGGCAGAAATGGAGCTAGAGAATTACCAAACAATTGGCACCTAACCTATGTTCTAACCGTTGGAGGTGGATGGTCTATAGGTCTAGTTGTATGTCTTATTCTGCTCTTATCAATTTCTTTAGGACCGGCTCTAAGAATAAATCTAGCTGAGACTATTATTTTTATTGTTATGATTTTATTTACTTGGGCATCTTTTGCAATTGGTGTCCAGAGTTCAAGAATTGTTAATGCTATAGATCTTAATAGGCCCTACGAAAAAGAATGGAAAGACGAAGAAAAAGAAATAAGCGAATTAGCAGTTCCAGATGATGGAACTCCGGATAACACCACATCAAGTTTTCAGAAGGTGAAAAACTTCATACAAGGAAACAAAACTCAAGAAAAAAAAACATCTGAAAAAAGAGAAACCAAGAGAAATACAAAACCAAAAAAAGCAAGAAAGGGTAAAACAAGTCGTGTTTCGGCATTAGCCAGTCGCCGTCGTAAATAGTTAAATAGGCTGATTTGTGGATTGATTTATGAGCAAAAAAGGAAAGATTAGGGTCCTTATTGCCAAACCTGGTTTAGATGGACATGATAGAGGGGCCAAAGTTATAGCTAGAGCTTTGAGAGATTCGGGTATGGAAGTAATATACACTGGATTGAGACAAAGCCCCGAAGATATAGTAGAAGCTGCAATCCAAGAAGACGTCCATTTTATTGGGCTCAGTATACTATCTGGAGCTCATTCGCATATTTTTCCAAGAGTTGTTGAACTACTTAATGAAAGAAAAGCTGGAGACATCAAAATCATAGCGGGAGGTATAATTCCCGATGAAGAAATACCCAAGTGGAAAGAAATAGGTATAGAAGCCATTTTTGGCCCCGGATCATCTACAATTGAAATTGTTGATTACATCAATGGATCTGTAAATTGAAAACTGAGCATATTATCGACAAACTCAAAACAGGAGATGTAAGAGCTGTTGCTAGGCTTTTAACATTTATTGAAAATGAAGAAGAAAACGCAGAAAATATACTAAAAAAAATATGGAAATATACAGGTAATTCATACGTTATAGGAATCACAGGACCTCCGGGTGCAGGCAAGTCAACTATAGTTGATCTGTTGGCAAAAATAGCATTGGATAAAGGACACAAAGTAGGAGTTCTTGCCATAGATCCAACTAGCCCCTTCTCTGGTGGTGCTGTTTTAGGTGACAGGCTAAGAATGAACCATGCACAACAATCAGGGATTTTTATTCGATCTGTAGCAAGTAGAGGGCATTTAGGTGGTTTAGCAGCAACAACTCGTTTCATGATTAATGCAATTGAAATGCTGGGAAATGATATAACATTAGTTGAAACCGTAGGGGCTGGTCAAGGGGACGTTGAAATTGTCCAAGTTGCAGATACAACAATAGTTGTAGAAGTACCTGGTTTGGGAGACGAAGTACAAGCGCAGAAAGCAGGAATCCTAGAAATTGGGGATATTCTTGTTGTAAACAAAGGAGACAGACCTGGGTCTGATAGATTAGCCAAAGAATTGAGAATGATGCTAAGTTTAGGAGAGAAAAAAGAATGGGAATCGCCAATAGTTACTACAACGGCAACAAACGGTGATGGATTAGAGGCACTCTGGGAAAAAATTAATGAACACAAAAGTTACTTGGGCGACAATAAAAAAAATAAAATGAGACTAAGAAGAATAAATTATGAATTAGAAAATCAAGTAAGTCAAAAATTATTTACCAAAAAAATGGTTCAAATAGGTGAGAATGAAATTCAAAGAATGGCTGAAAGAATATTGAAAAGAGATATAGATCCGCTCTCTGCAGTTGAGAAAATTATAAAGGAATAAGTATTAAATCAGGCAAATATAGGAAATGTAATGGATAACAAGGATAAAGAACTGAAAAAATATGTCAAGACTAGTCCAATAAATACAGAATTAGAGAATAAAAGTATTGGATTAGAGCTAAAAACAAATATTGAAGCCTTCCAGGAAGGAAGCTTCCCCGAAAAACTAATTGATGAAATAAGATTGCCTCAAATCTCCGTAAATGATGAGATTCAAAAAGAAATTGAAGAAAAGCATGCCAATATCCTTGATGAACGACCAATCCCTGATTTGTTAGAAACTGCAGACTTGATAGATAGTCTTAAAGATCTGAAAGCTCCCCTAATGGGTAAACTTTACGAAGAGAAAGTAAAGGAGAAGCCTGACTTAAATAAAAATTTTACAGCTGAAGAATAAGGTTCTATGGGCACGTGGCCTAGCCAGGAATGGCGGCTGCCTCCTAAGCAGCAGGTCGAGG
>CAZOEZ010000055.1:0-3815 GCA_964578995.1 uncultured archaeon | reverse complement strand
ACTATTATTAGATATCCAAGAAGATTCAAATTTGTAGTTACGATGTCTTGTATCTCTTCTGGTGCCGCCTTGCCAAAAGGTTCTGCATTAACAATCATAATAATTCCAAAAATAATGCCAAGAAGGCGGTTTGGTAATGCTCGGATTAAGTCTCTTTCCTCGGCGTTCATAACTTTGGATATCTCTCTAAGGATATATCGTTTGTCTCAAAATATCTTGGCTGCGGTGAGGAACACCCTCGGGTCAGGGAAATTTTCGCAGTACTGGTAAGCATACGGGACGCGGATTGTACCAGAACTGTCCACGAGAAACTCACCGGGGGACATCCACGGATTGTCGACTAGAGGGCGGTTCATGGCACGGCGAGCCTCTTGGAACTCTAATCCTATCTCCTTCGAGTGGCACCATGTGTCCTCGGGAGCGTCGTAGAGGACCTGCTCGACACCGAAATGTGCAAGGCCGAAGGCACTGTAGGCCTTGAACTCAGGATCGCAGAGGATGGTGCAGGTGATCTCATATTTTTCCTTGTACGCCGCGGCTCTCTCCGGTTCACCCTGACCAATGATGACGGGGGTAATCCCTGCAGCCTGGTAGTCGGCGTATTCGTCCTTGAGCCTTGAAGCTCGATCGAGGCCACAACCACAACCGAAATGGCGCCAAAACATCAACAGTGCTGGTCCATCCGACCAGAACGATGACAGGCGGCTCGAGGTGCCTGTGTGATCGAGTAATTCAAGGTCGGGGGCGTTGGTGCCTACATCTAGAAGTTTAGATCGCTTGTCTCCAGGACCAGCCGTCCATGTCTCAAGCCACTCCTTCTCGGCGGCTTCGGTGAGTTTATCGGCGCTCATAAATTTCGATATGGCTCTAAAGTTATATTGTTTGGCCTTGTGTTCATATAATATAGAGGGCGCTTCGTCGCGAACCATGGGAATTTTTTCGGGGCACCCACGATTTTGAGTTTTTCGGAACTCGGCGTAGTGCCATCTGTCGTTAATGTCCTGAAAGAACAAGGCATTACAGAACCATTTGAGGTTCAAGCCAAATCCATACCTGATATACTTGATGGAAGTGATGTATGTTGCAGAGCTCCGACGGGATCTGGAAAAACTTTAGCGTTTGGTTTACCGCTTATTACTAATTGTAAACCAGCCCATCCTAACTATCCTACGGCTTTGATTGTGACGCCAACTAGAGAATTGGCAGAACAAATCAGCAATGTTTTGGAACCTTTAGCAAAACGAGTCAAATTGAGTGTACTAGCTATCTATGGAGGGACCTCCTATGGTAAACAACGTCAAAGACTTGGAAAAGGTGTTGATATTGTAGTAGCAACTCCTGGTAGATTAATCGACTTAATGGAAAACGAAACGATTCATTTGGATGATGTTAATGCTGTTGTATTGGATGAAGCGGACCGTATGGCTGATATGGGATTCATTGACCCTGTATGTCATATCTTAGATAATTGTTCTAAGAACCGTCAAACCATCTTGTTTAGTGCAACTTTAGACGATGATGTAGCTACTTTAGTTAAAAAATATCAAAATAGGCCGGTTAAAATCGAAGTTGGTCCAAAAGAAGTTTCGATGGAAAGTATGAAACATTTCTTCTGGTTAATGCCAAATACCCGAAAATCCAAATTAACTAGTGATGCTGTAAAGAAAGGTGGACGTAGTATGATTTTCTGCCGTACACGTAGAGGCGTTGATCGTGTTGGAAAAGAATTGAGAGCTGAGGGTCTGAGTGTAGCTGTAATCCACGGTGGACTTAGTCAGAACCAACGTGACAAAGCGATGGAACGGTTCATCTATGGTGATTGTTTAGCTCTAGTAGCTACCGATGTTGCTGCACGAGGGATTGATGTTGAAGGTGTTCAATGTGTAGTTCATTATGATCCTCCTGAGAATGGCAAAGCATACAAACACCGTAGTGGAAGAACTGCAAGAGCAGGGGCTTATGGATCTGTTATTTCACTTGTGCAAAAACCGCAGAAAAGTGATTTCCATAAAATACAGAGACAAGCAGGAATCAAAATCAAATTTACTTCTCCGGAATTCAATAAATTACCAGAGAGAGTAGAATATACTCCGCCTAAACGGAAAAGGAAAATGGTTAGTCCGTTATCTAACAAGAGAAGGCGAGGCCGTTCAAGGTTTAGAGGAAAACCAAAGAAAGATAGGGAACCATCTGCTCAAAAGAAGGTTGAGCAACAAGTCGAAAGAGCTTCTTTCTTCAGAAAGAATAAAAATCGAAATAAATTTGGTAAGAAGAATCAAAATAAAAGTGGTAAAAAACGATTCCCAAGAGAAGAAGATAGACCTCGTAGAAGGAAAAAGCCTACCTATGGAGGTAAGGGCTTGACGAAGAATGAGGATGGTTCTCCAAAGAAATATGGTGGGCCAAATAAACCAGATAAGAAGCAAGAAAAATCTGGTAAACCTCATTATTCAAGAGGCAAAGGGCGTTCCGGTGGACGTTCAAATTGGAAGCGCGGTAGAAAGTCTAGTAGATCAAATCGTAAGAAATTTTCTAGAAAAAAGTAGATTGATTGGACATATTTAGGTTAATACAATAGGTTTAAATACTAGTAAGAAAAAGATTCTCCATGTTCGATGGCGTGAAGGGGATGCCGGCCAAGGTTTGTCTTGGTCTTTCGGCATTAATAATGTTAGTTTATGCAATGAATTTCATACTCTTTGCAAACTGTTACACCACAGATGGTACTGATGCTACTGTAGATATGGCAACAGGAGAGTGGACCGCAGGTGAATCTTGTACTGCTATCATGAGTAATGGTGCGACTTTAGACCATGAAAGTTTTGGAAGAGGGGCTGAAACTCTCCAACTTATGGGTGCATTAATGTTAGGATTGGCGATGTCCAATTTATTAATCCTAAATGAAGGTGCTAAAGGGAAATGGAGTTTGATGCTACCTATCTTTGCAGGTCTTGGAACCATGTCTATAGTTATGATAATGGGGAAAGATGAATTGCCTAATAATAATCCATTGATTGCAACTATTTTTGTTACTGCAGCATATGCTGGTGCTTACTTTTTCTTGAAAGAAGAAGGAGTCGATGATGGATTAACCTTTGAAGTTAAAGGAATTCAAGTCGAAGACAAAATGACTGTAGGACTTTTTGTAGTTCCTGTGATTATTGGAGTTGTCTTCTCTATCAATAACCTTCTTTTTGGAGATGGATATGCAGGTAAAGCCGACAGTGCGACTTTTTTGCCTGTGCTTACCGAATATTTTGACACAGAACCTCATGCTGCAACTCCTCTTCAAATACAAGTATTAGGATCACTTTTCGTACCGTATACTCTTTTTGCAGTTAATATTCTAAGAACTGGTCCTAGAGGGAAATGGCCTCTTGGTCACATTTCAATGTTCGGAATAGGTTTCTTTGCATTAACAACAATAATGATTTTATTGTTTAACGAGGATGCAAGATGGAATGCTCCAGAGGATGTAAACTCACAATTAGTACAAAATGTAATAATATCTTCAATAGTTTGGATTTGCGTTTCAGTAGGATATATGAGACTTAAAGATGAAGGTATTGAAGAAGGAATGACTGTTATGGGTGAAGATGGTGGAGATTTCCCAGATTTCTTGACTAGGATGTATCCTGGAATTATGACAGTCATGCTTGTAGTTTTTGTTGCTGTGAGGATGATTTAATGGACGCAATCAAACAATACATGCAACCAAAATGGGTGTTGACAGGTGTTGGTATTCTATTCACAATCTTCTCGTTGTTGACTTACGCTGGAGTCATGAACGCAGCGGAAACGGGATGGGGTGCTGA
>CAZOEZ010000054.1:0-3982 GCA_964578995.1 uncultured archaeon | reverse complement strand
ATTCCAGTCAGGTCATACTTCCCGAGGCTGAATGGCTGGAAGATATCGATTTTGTAGTACTGGAAGATCGTCTGGAAAGGGAAAGGCTAAAATCTCGTTTAGATATCGAACCTATTGATTTAACTGAAGAAGAAGTATTTGAACTTGTGTCCTTCATGCATGCTCTAACGGGGACAGAAAGTATCTGGGGCAAACTGGGACGTCCGGATAGAGTTCCCAGCGGATTACAAGTGGATTGAGAAAAATATAAATAAAATTCAAGAAATTCGATACTCGCCATGTCTGAGGTCTATTGCTTCGCCAGTTTCTATGGAGCGTTGAGCTGCCAATCCCATCAACACGGCTTTTAGGCCGTCCTGCAAAGTGACTTCCACTAACTGTTCTCCACGTAGGACTCTGGCAAACCTTTCGTGCTGGTAAAATGTCGAACCATTATGGTCTCCGGCTTCCAATAGTATAGGATCTACAGGAATCTCAAGAGTCTTGGGACCTTTTGGGTTGCGTGGACTAAGAGTGAGTATTGGTATTGGGGGCTCTCCCAGAAATTCCTTAGGCCAGAAACGTGTTGGTCCAGGAATATGGCACTCGACCTTTGCTTGAGAACCAACCACGGCAATCGATTCTTGAAACCATGTACCGTCAGCGAACATATTTAATTCAAGCATCGCACGCTGTTGCGAGGCGAAATCTACAACAACAAACGCATTGTCGAGAATATCCGGAACACGTCCATTATAACTCTCATCTAAGTGGTTCACATCCTGTGCTCCAGAACAATAAATTCTTTCCGGTTCACTCTGCAGGATGAAGCACATAAGATCAAAGAAGTGGCAGCATTTTTCAACTAGGGTACCACCAGTTTTTTCGTTGAAACGGTTCCAGTCACCAACCTTTTTCAGAAATGGATAACGGTGCTCTCTAATACTTAGTGACATGATCTTGCCGAGTGTTTTGCCGGAATGAACCTCCTCTACCAGTCGTGAGATTGGTGGCATATAGCGGTATTCCATTGCCACCCAAATAGGCGAAGGATAATGTTCATCCAGTTTTTGGAGCGCCCTAATTTGTTCCAGATTAGTACAGACGGGCTTTTCCACCAACACTGGTATAGGACGAATTGAGGATATGCTCTCCAATTGTCTTGTGTGCAGATAGTTCGGACTAGTGATCACCAAAGCGTCCACATCTGTAGCACGTATTACTTCTTCCTCAGTTTCTACGAAACGTGCTTGCGGTACAAGTCGAGAGCTTGCATAGCGCATTCCTGCATCCGGCTCATAGATAATAGTCACTTCCGTATCTTCGATCATTGCCAAGTTACGCAAGTGTTCCTGACCCATCATACCGCAACCGATAAATCCGTAACGAAAGCTTTTCGACATATTACGTCAGCTCAAGAACAGGTAGGTTTAGTTGACGGGCAAGAATTCTAAGTAATTTATCAACTTTACTGTAGGTGATGGCATAATGATGTTCCAATCCTTCACTTATAACTGTGTCCATCACTTGTGAAGCTGGTTTGTCAAATCGGATCACTCCGGATGTTCCAGAAAAACTTTTAGGTGCCTTAAGCATCTTCCCCTTACCAATCACCATCCTTGTAAGATTGAGGGACTGACTCAGTCGAAAAAGTGTAACCTCTCCGGGCTTAAGGGCAAACTCGTTAACCAGCGGTTTCTTTCGGTTGGAATGGATACCAGCTTCGACTGAAGCATCAGGGTCAGCCATATTCAGTGGTGCTAGTCCACAGTGCCAAAAGACTCCCGTATCATCGCTGTTGTCGATATCTACAAGATCGGCTATGAAAGAGGGCTCTCCACCAAGCCAGTTCAGTATAAGAGTACTAATAGTACCATATACATCCGCTTCGCATCCTGACGCAATTCCTTGCGAATTAAGAACACCCATTGCTCCACAAGCAGCGCAGCCGTACTCAGTAAAAAATTCTGGCCAGCAACGAACCGAAAATCCCTGATAACCTTCACTTTCAGCTTTTTTTCGAAGGGTTGACAAAATGCGAATACTTTTTTCCAGTGGTTCCTGTTCAACTAATTCTAAACCATTAATTTTTGAATCCAGTTCACTTCGGATCAAATTAACTGTTTTTTGTTCGATTTTTTCGGCTTCATCGAACAGGTCGGTAAGTTCCATCTGTTCAACTGTTACCCCGGATATCTCCTTCAATTTTCCACTGTCGAAAGCACAAGTGTGGAATCCATCCGGATGTTTCCCGATTACAGCGAGTTTGGTACTTGAGAGATTTTTACGAGTCTGGAAGGCACGTATCCAAAAACTAAGATCCTCTGAAGTTTCAGGATCATTTGGACTAAGATTTATATAGTCGCACTGAATTCCAGATTTTCCCAAGGCGTGGGCTGCTAGATTGACTCCACATAGAGAATTGAGACGCAAACGGCCTCCTGTCCTTTTCTCAGGGAATGACCAGAAAAGGAGGGGAACATCAAAAGATTTTGCTATCTTTACAGTCATAGTTGCATCTGTGAAAGTCAATTGCATTATCAACAATAGGTCAATGGGTTTTTTCTTTAATTTTGTAAGTTGAGATTCAACTGATTCAGCATCAAACAGCAGTACGTCAGAGCCAACCCAATCAACTGGGATCTGTTCCATTAATTTCCAGGCATCCGCACAGACCTGCTCGGCAAAAGGGACATCGAAAGTTGGTCGCGCTAAAGATAGCACACCAACACGCAAAGGTTCGGCAGGGTTCATGTTGTTCCTTTATAATAGAGCCGTGTTAATCCGTTGAGGACGGCATGTTCTTTGGTGGGTATCAATACCTGATTGTTAAACAGCGTAAAATGTGAGGCAGGCCAAACAAAAAATAGGCCTATCAGCAACATTCTAGATTCATCAACATCGCTATCCTCCAGGATGAGCTTCATAAAGGTAAGGGCATTCCAAGTAGATTCATCACTTTCCAGCCAAAAATTGCTGTTTTTCTGAATGGACTGGGATTGATTGATGAATACCATCCTGAATTGTCTGGAGGAGTCTGCGAATGGCCGCAGTCTAATCCATTTGCCTGCTGCTAAACTCATGATCTCTGCCTGATAAAGGTTTCAATTTCTTTCCTATCCGGAATCATCTTTCGGCCACCTGATTTAGAACAGTACAGTGCTGCCGCTGCTGAAGCCCTAATCAAGGCATTACTCTCTAAATGTCCTTCCGCTAGGCTCAGGGCAAAGACACCATGAAAAACATCTCCCGCTCCAAGCGTATCCACGGTCTTGACTTCAAATGCTGGAAGATGACGTAGTTTTCCATCATTCAACCAGCGTGTTCCTGATGAGCCTTCTGTGACTCCTACCCAGCCTCGGTTCATTTCCGCAACACTGTGAAGGGCTTCATATATAGACTTACCGGCAGCAAATTCATTCAGGGCCGGTTCTGAAAAAAGGACGTGTGTGGCATTCTTTATCACATCCTCATTCAGACTCTCAGGTACCAAATCGGCGTCAAGTACAGCCGGTATTCCGAGTTCGCGAGCTCTGCTAAGGGTTTTCAGCGCTCCTTCCTGCCAACGCAGGTCAGCGAGTACCGCACTGGATTCTACCAGCTTGTCCAATGGAAGCCAGTCAGCGTTATTAATAAGTTGCCGGTCAATGTAATTGGTGATTAGTCTTTCGCCTGCAGCATCGATCAACACGGAGGAAACACCGGATTTCACCCCTGGTAACCGGGGCACATCCCCGATATCGACACCGAACGCTTCAAGTTCTGACAGGATCAGGTCTCCATTCTGGTCATCACCAAGTCTTCCCCAGAAAACCGCCTGACCACCAGCCCGGCTAAGTGCAACAGCAGCTGTTGCTGCATTCCCTCCGCCAACAGGGTGGTAGTTTGTGGCAAAACTCTTGATCGGGGTTTTGGGTATTTCTGGCAAGTAAAAAACATGGTCAAGAACAGCCAGACCACAGCAAATAACGTTTTTCATTCTTTTACTCAGTCACCTGATTAT
>CAZOEZ010000053.1:0-4116 GCA_964578995.1 uncultured archaeon | reverse complement strand
TTAATGCACGAACAAATACTTATGAAGATTTGATGAAGGCAGGAGTTGTAGATCCTGTTAAAGTAACTAGAAATGCAATTCAAGCAGCAGGTTCTATAGCTGGTTTAGTACTAACCACTGAAACCTTAGTCTCAGACATTCCAGATGAAAATGGCGGCGCAATGCCAGCCATGCCAGATATGGGTGGAATGGGCGGCATGGGTGGAATGGGCGGTATGATGTAGGGATTTTATCCTTTCAATTCAATAAGTCTTTCCAAAACAGCTTCTGCGTGCCCTCTAGCCTTAACTTTAGTCCAAGCTTCAGCTATGTTTCTATCAGGATTAATCAAATACGTGGTTCTTACCACGCCCATGTATGTTTTCCCATACATTGATTTTTCTTGCCAGACTCCATAGTCATCAAGCATAATTTTTTCAGTATCAGCTAAAAGTTCAATTTTTAGGTTGTGTTTATCTATAAATTTACAATGTTTAGCCTCATTATCTGGACTAACACCGACGATAATACATCCCTGTTTGTCGAATTGTTTGTTCAAATCAGTGAATTCCTTTGCTTCAACAGTACATCCAGGAGTATCATCTCTTGGATAGAAGTAAATTACAGACCATTTACCTTCAAAATTCTTTAGATTTATGATATCGCCATTTTGGTTAGGTATGGCAAAATCAGGCGCATTGTCTCCAACTTCTAGTATTTTCATAAAGGTATGTTTCCGTGTTTTCGTTTTGGTCTTTCTTCTCTTTTACTTCCGTATCTTTCTAGGGCAACTAGTAGTTCTTTTCTCGTGTCTTTAGGGAATATGACTCTATCAATATATCCCATTTCAGCAGCTACATAAGGCGATGCGAATTTTTCTTTGTATTCTTCAGTTAACTCCTGATGTTTTTTCTCAGGATCTTCAGAGTCCCTTATCTCTTTCCTAAAAATAATATTTACAGCACCTTCGGAACCCATGACTGCAATCTCAGCCGTTGGCCAAGCTACATTGAGATCAGCACGAATGTGTTTGGAGGACATTACATCATAAGCACCTCCATATGCTTTTCTTGTTATCACAGTTAATTTTGGTACTGTGGCTTCTGAAAAAGCATATAGTAGTTTTGCTCCATGTCTGATTATACCACCATGTTCTTGTTCTGTTCCAGGAAGAAATCCGGGGACATCAACAAAGGTAATTAATGGGATGTTGAAAGCATCACAAAAACGAACAAATCTTGCGGCTTTTGTTGAGGCATCAATATCTAAACAGCCTGCTAAGACAGCAGGTTGATTTGCTACAATACCAACAGGATGGCCTCTTAATCTTGCAAAACCAGTAATAATATTTTTAGCCCAATAAGGTTGTAATTCGAATAGATTTTCATCAAATACCAGATTGATAACATCCCGTATATCATATGGTTCATTAGAATTATTTGGAATGATAGAGTCTAATTCATTTATGCTACTAATTTCCTCTTTAGTGTAGTCAAGAATAGGAGCTCCTTCAGCATTATTTTGAGGAATATAACTCATTAATTCTCTAAGAGAATCAAACATATCTTCTTCAGAATCGCATGCTAGGTGCGCTACTCCTGATTGCGAATTATGTGTTAATGCCCCCCCTAGTTCCTCAAAGCTGACTTCTTCGTGTGTTACAGTCTTGATTACGTCTGGTCCGGTGATGAACATATGGCTACTATTTTTGACCATTAAAGTAAAGTCAGTCATAGCAGGACTGTAGACAGCCCCTCCTGCACATGGGCCGAGAATAAGAGAAAATTGCGGTATAACGCCAGAAGAAGAAACATTTCTGTAAAAAATTTCAGCATAACCTCCCAAACTTACAACTCCTTCTTGAATTCTGGCACCTCCTGAATCATTTAGTCCAATTATGGGACATCCTGTTTTTGAGGCCATATCCATTACTTTGCATATTTTTTGCGCATGCGCTTCTCCAAGTGCACCACCAAAAACAGTAAAATCTTGTGCAAATACATATACCGTCCGACCATTAATTGTCCCATGTCCGGTAATTACTCCATCTCCAGATGGTTTTTTTTTATCTAGTCCAAAATTATTGGTTCTATGTTTTACCAAAGCATCTAATTCGATAAAAGAGTCAGAATCTAGTAATGTAAGAATTCTTTCTCTTGCCGTCATCTTTCCAGCATTGTGCTGCTTTTCAATTCTGATAGGGTCACCACTTGAGGCTTCCTTGAGTTTTTTCTCAAGATTTCTAATCTTTTCTGGGGTACCCATTAGGCTCCTATCGCAGCAGTTCTATAACTTTGTCCCTGCCCAAAGCACTTAACATCTGCCTTCAATAACCTAGTGTGACCCAAGGCGTTCGTGGTACTCGTGATTTTTATCCAGATGATATGAGATTACGTAATTGGTTATTTGACAATTTCATAAACGCATCACTTTTGCACGGTTTTGAAGAATATGATGCCCCTATTTTGGAACATGAAGAACTGTACACACGGAAACAAGGTGAGGAGATAACCCAGCAATTGTACAATTTTAAAGATAAAGGGGATCGAAAAGTTGCATTACGCCCTGAAATGACTCCATCATTAGCCCGTATGGTTATGTCTCGGGCCGGAGGCCTCCCAATGCCGATTAAGTGGTTCTCAATTCCTCAATGTTGGCGTTATGAAAGAACACAACGTGGTAGGGGAAGAGAGCATTATCAATGGAATGTTGATATTTGGGGAACAACAGAGATTTCTGCAGATGCTGAACTAATCTCAGTCTTAGTAACTTTTTTTGAAGGTATTGGTTTAACGTCTGAAGACATAGTTATTCGCATAAGTAGTAGAAAAGTTCTCGAAGAGGTTTTAGGTTCGTTGGATATTGAAGGCAATGTATTTGCACAGACATGTATTATTGTCGATAAAATGGATAAGCTTTCTCCAAAAGTAATTGAGGAAGAGTTATCTAAATTAGGACACACTTCTGAAACAATCACGACAATCCAATCAGTTTTAGGAATCAAAGATATGAGTGGTTTGAAAAAAGCCTTGAAAGCTGAAAGTTTAGCAGTATCCGAGCTTAATTCATTGTTTGATGCAATTGATTCATATGGTATATCTGAATGGGTTGAATTTGATGCTTCTATTGTTCGAGGTCTTGCGTATTATACAGGTTCAGTCTTTGAAGCTCATGATAGAGATGGGAAGTTCCGAGCAATTTGCGGTGGTGGTCGTTATGATAAACTTATCTCTACGTTAGGCGGTAAAGATTTACCAGCAACAGGTTTTGGTTTTGGAGATATGGTAATTATGGAATTACTTGCCGAAAAAGGGTTGGTTCCAGGATTAGTAAGTGGAATTGACGACATAGTGATTCCTCTAAATCCTGATCTACGAAATGTCGCCGTTAAAGTGGCTGCATCGTTACGCGATTCAAATCGGACAGTCGATTTAGTTTTAGAAGATAAAAAAATGAAGTGGGTATTCAAGCATGCCGAACGTATTGGGGCAAAGCGTTTGGTTTTGGTAGCCCCTGATGAATGGTCACGCAAAAAGATTAAGGTTAAGGATTTAGAAACTGGGGAGGAATCTGAGATATCTTTAGGTGATATCTAAACTTCACATTCACTTAATGGTTTGTCTTCTCTTGTTCTAATAATTATTGGAAACTCAAAACATAATTGACCTTTATCATTTCTATCTTGACGACTTTGATACTCCAATTCTACGGCGAACCAGTCTTTTTCTTTCAATTCAGTTTCCTCTAAATTGTAACCCTTCTTAACCAATTCTTCAGTTAATATATCCATATTTTCTTCACCTAAACGACCGCCACCAGCCCAGCCACAATCCACTAGTACTGGCTCATCAAAGAATGGGCTATTTTCATATTGATACAGTCTAAATCTTGCAAATCTAACTTCATGTTTTCCAGATCCTGGACATACTTTTGCAACAATACAGTCGGTAGTTTCAATAAATTTGAATTTGTATGCTCCTTTACGTTTAGGTTTTCCATTCATAGTGAAAGTTATACTATCATCAGCTTGTCTCAGAATGAAACCTTCCCAGCCCTCTTTTCTTGCTTTTAAGGATATTTCCTCTGTAAAAGTTTTAATTTCCCTATCTCCAAAGAATTTTGTTATTTCTAGTCTCT
>CAZOEZ010000052.1:0-4221 GCA_964578995.1 uncultured archaeon | reverse complement strand
TCTAGGAAGTATCTTTCCTCCCAGTAACTATCTACAAATTCATTACCTGCAAAAACGTAACCGTTTGTTGCATGGATGGGGCCCAAAAGGTAATCTTCGCATGCGTTCTGTAGATTTTCGTCTTCTTTTTCAGAACTGAAACCATACGAACCGTAAACTACATTGTGCATGAACGGTGCTCTAGCCTCCGAAGACCCATTCTTCCACATGAGTTCTCTTACTCCTATAAGTCCAGAGATAGGTACAATAGTTTTCAGATATTCATCGCCATACATTGCAGCTTGCCAAGGCGTAGATCCGTCATAGGATTTCCCAATCATTCCTACATTTCCATTAGACCATTCTTGTGTACCTAACCATTCAACTGCGGCATTAATTCCTTCTTGTTCTGCATACCCCATTAAATCCATACAATGATTAGACATACCTGTGCCACTGACAGAAACTTGAGCGAACGCAAATCCATGAGGAAGTAAATTCTGTATAATTCCCATTCCTAACCAGCTGCCAGGGGTTGTGATATCTGGAGTTCCAGCAGATTCTTCGCCAAAGTACGGGCCAATTTCAACAATGACAGGCACTTCCATTCCACTAGGAACTTTCGGTCTCCAGTATGCTAAACTAATCTGTGGGCAGTCCATGCCTATTGAGCATGTAACTGCAGCCCCTCCTTCAGTTATTGGCAAATCATAAGGAATCATAACATGCTCAGAATTAAATTCATTTTCAGTTTCTAATATTTCATATTCACCTTGTTGGAGGACAAAACTGTATGCTTGAGTTGTATCATATGGCATTTGACCTCTAGCCCACACTGGAACGCGGGTCAATTCTAAATCTTCTTCATTCTGCATGTAAACTATCCATGCACTACTAATCATGATTGCTACAGTCAGTAGCGAAAATATTTGTCCTGGAAGGCTAACGTCTCTCATTATTCTTTCGGATTCCTAACAACAACTGTTATCAGAACCACAACCACATTCACCTTTCTTACCTTCAGGAGCAGGATTTGGATTATTTATTCTAAAGCCTTCACCCATCTCACTAACAATGTAGTCAATTTCAGTACCTTTAATCTTTTCAACATCATCATTGTTAATTAGTACTTTCAATCCATTTGCTTCAACAGTCGTATCATTCTCACTTTTTTCACCAAAACCCAAAGCATACTGATATCCTCCTCCACATCCGCCCGGAAATACTCCTAATCTTAGCGACTTTCCATCCATTTCTTGCTCGACAAGAGCTTGATTTATTTTCTCGGCAGCGGTTTCCGTGACACTAATCATAAATGTTGATGCAGCTCTTTGATTTTATAGTTTACTGATGGACTAATTTTCATTGAAAATCCTCCTCTTTCCTTTTGCCTAGGACATGTCTGAAACAATCTTCTAAGTTTTCAAATCTAAATTTGTAGCCCGATTTAATTAATTTTGAGGAGTTAACCCTTATACTAGACAATGCCAAAACATCTCCAAACTCCCCTAAAAACGTCTTTAGAATAATGCCTGGAATGGGTAATAGGGTAGTTACAAATCCTAATTTTCCCCAGAGAACTTTTGCAAGAGTTGAAGCCCATTCTTTTTGTTTAACAGAGTTAGGAGATGCCACATTTACGGGACCTGATAATTTGGCTGTGATTATTGCGTGGTAAATACTACCTATTGCGTCATCTATCCCTACCCAAGACCACCATTGCTCTCCTCCAGCAACAGGCGGGCTAGAACCCAATTTGGCAGGCAGAGAAAGTACCTGAAGCGCCCCTCCAAGAGGCGTCATAACTGGCGCAAATCTTAGAAATACGACACGGATTCCTGCATCAATAGCAGGCTTAGCAGCAGCTTCCCATTCTTTTACTACGTGTGAAAAATAATCATTGCCATTTCCAGCATCTTCTGATAATAATTTATCCCCGTTGTCTCCATAATATCCTACCGCAGAAGCACAAACAAGAACTTTAGGAGGATTAGGTAATGAGGCCAAATGTTCAGCAAGTAGTTTAGTGCCTTTTACTCTACTATCTAAAATTTCCTTTCGTTTCCATTTTGTCCAAGGCATTGGTATTTTTCCACTAATGGGTTTATTGATTGATTCTCCTGCGAGATGCACAATCGCGTCTTTTCCGTTTAAATCACTGATGATTCTTCGCTTAATATTCCAGCTAAGTTCACCTTTCCTTGGCCTATTTCTTACAATTCTCTTTACTCTATGGCCGGCAGTTGTCAAGAAAGGAATAAGTTCAGAACCTATTAATCCCGAACCACCTGTTACAGCAATATCTAGTGGTTTTCCTTTATATTTAGATTGAGCATACAAATCATTCTCCGTTATATTTCTTCTGTAAGCAAACATTTGGTTTAATCTATTTCTAGTGTATCTTCCTCCAAATATTGTTCCAAAAGGATCCAAGGGGAAATCATATTGGATTTGGTCTTTCAACAAAGAATTGGTTTTATCAATTTTTTCGAAAAGGTGGCGATGATGCCAAGACCCATTCCAGAAAGGTAGGGGCCCTACAAATGGACCGCTTTCTTGATCCTCCATAAATTGAACATTTTTCTTATAACTATGATGCTTTGCAACCCAAATTAGTGGGACATATGGTAGTTTTATGTGAACTTCACCTCCATCAATCCCTCCTTTACGGCGTTTTACAGTAACAGAATCAAAAGGAGGTGTGAGCCTTTCATAAGCTCCGGGCTTCTCGTGCCAACTAAATAATTTATCAACAGGAGCATTGACCTTTAGCGTTGATTCAAAGCTATGTTTTGTTTTCATAATAACAGTTAATAGTCTAATTATCATCCCATAGTGCACAACTTACTATATAACACTCACAATATAGTACCTAAAATAGATTGGATAAGGTTTAATCATTGCTTTCTTCCATCTATAGGCAGTGGGCCGCAAAAATCACAATCCATCGATAGCAAGACGCATACAACAGGATTTGAAGAAAGGAGAGTCTCCTGAACAATTAATTCCAATAGCTAAAAGTATTACAGACTCCTATTATGTGTCTCTAAGTTTGACATATATTGCGTCGTCAAATTCTTTAAAATCCTCAAAATCTGAAAAATTATTTAAAACTGTTTTTTCCCAAGCTAACAATGTAAATCAAAGTTGGCGTAGGTTAGAGCTATTCGGTGAAATATCCAAGAAAATGAAAAATATCCAGGATGCGGATTTGAAAGAAACACAATATCACCAAATACTAAAATTAATGTCATCCGAAAAAGGAAAGAATAGTAAGGAGTTTTTTGTAAAAAATGCAAAACACTTTCCATCGACCCTTTTGGAATCACTTCTGAATTCAACTCTCAAATTAAAAGGATATGAAATTGAATCTTCGAAAGCGATTATCCGGTGTTGGATTAATCAAAAACCAATAGAAGAGTTAATCACGATTTTGTCCGAACTCAAAGGAGAATTTAGAGTAAAATTACTAGGTTATTTACATTTTCAAGCACATAAATCAAAAGTTAGATTTGAATCATCTCCTCTTGAAGAAGCTCTCAAATCTGCTGATTCAGAAGAAATGTTCAGATATCTAGTCCGAGTGTCTTCTCAAGCTTCAGACTTAGAATTAGTAGAATCTTTTATCTCGAATCTATCACCTGAAAAATCAGCACCAATATTCATAGCTTTAGTGGCTAGAGCAGATCGTAAGGAGTGGTCTCAAGAAGCAAGTTATTTTGTCTCCAAAGCTGAAAATATAATCAAATCTATAAAAGATTCAGAAGTTAAAGCTAAGTTTGAGTCTAAATTACAAATAACTACAGATAAGATAAAAGAGGTTAGCAAAAAACCTCCAGTCCCTGACGTGTCTATGGTTACTCTACCAGATTCAGGAGAACATACATTAGGTCTTTACAATACGTACGGTGGTAATTGGAATCATCCACATTACAAAGCTGTTTTCAAGGCCTCTAATCTTTGTTCTGCTTTTGATTTAAATTTGGCACTGATAGGTTTTCCTAGTATCGAATCAGATCGTTTGACCAAGGAAATAAGAAAAGAAATGCGATTATCAAATGATGGTTACCTTTCACAATTAATATCTAAAGATAGAGTTCGTTTTTTTGATAATGATATTGATGAATCTTGGGCAGGTTCAAAAATCGTTACCACAGCAAACCCAGATTCAAACAAGTTGAAAAAACCAGAAGGAAAACTTTGTATGATAATGGGGTTAGGACCTAAAGGTCTTCCAAAATC
>CAZOEZ010000051.1:0-4296 GCA_964578995.1 uncultured archaeon | reverse complement strand
CTGTCAGTTGTTTTGTCAACTGATAAAGTTATTCCATAACATTGATTTACCGTTGCATTGAAATATTGTGTTTGTGTTTGAGATGAATCACTATCTGAACTAATTGTCATCGAGAAGCCATGAGAGGTACCTGCTGCTAAACCACTTGGAACATGTAGCCCAACATTGAAACCTTTACTGCCTCCTTCAAACTTAGGAAGTAGATTTCCTGTGTTAAAACCATTTGCACCGTCTACTGACCAACCTGCTGCATCAGCATCAGAAGTGTCAAATGTGACCTCAAAACTATCTAATGTATTACCAAAATTATGAATAGATGGAGTCCAACCAAGTGTGGCTGTATCATCTCCACATCCATTATCCACGTATTCATTACCTGATCCTACAGAATTCAAAGCAAAATTGTCTGCAACGGTAGCTTCAAGTGTAACAAGTGAATATACTCCTGCGTCATCATTTACTGAAAATACTATGTTAGAATTACTGTTAATATAAGAAGAAGCTGGAACAATACCACCTACTAATTGTATGTCTAATTCTAAATCAAATGTACCGTCGGCTGCAATGTAATTAATTGTTGCTGTTAATTCCAATTTATCCCAAGCGGAATTATCACTATCAATATTCCAACCTTCGTCTGCATTAGATAATGTAATGTAAATTGGGTCCTCAATTGCTACACCATTACCATCAATATCAACCTTAATGTTTTCAATGTTTATTGTATATGTATTTGTGTCTCCTTCAGCGTAAGACTGTACTCCATCATTTGAGGATGCCCGCCAGTCTGAAATCACGATTGCTACATCTGTAGATGTGCCAGTTGTATCTTCATCGGAAGTTACAGATACTGTCATTTCAACGTCGTCGCCTAATTCTGAACCAGATTCTTCAACACTTACACTAATACAAACCTCGTGGTATCCACCAGCACCAAAATCGCCAGTATTATTTGAGCCAGTTGTACCTGAACCTGCACAATCAGATATTGTTGCTTGGTCAACTGCCCAACCTGAGCCATCAGGAAATGATGCTGATACCATTACATTCGTGTGTCCATCTCCAGAAGCACTAGAGATTGTTGCCGTAAATGTGGCATGGCCAAATGAAGATGCATATGATGTTAATCCATCGTCCCCTGCAATTGAGGTTTGGAGATCTCCATCTGTTGCACTCACATTAGGCATTACTAAAACCGATGCAATTAAAGCCAAAGTGGCAAATATTACACCTAAAGTTCTTACATTTTGTTCCATTGTTTTCACCTTTTTTGCGTCCTACAATACCTACGTCATAGACGCAGGGTAACTTGTCTCATCATAACCCGTATTTAAAAAGGTTCTGAAAAACCAACTCTTTAGTTAGTTATAATCTTTGACAATAGATGTTAGGAAAGCTTTTATAGTTGGGCCATTAGCAAAGTTCCCGTATTTATTGTCCGGGAGCAGGTCCAAATTTGAGAGAACATTCAAGATTTGAAAAAGCACGCGTCATTGGTGCCAGAGCGCTTCAGATTTCCATGGGGGCGCCAGTAGATATCAAAGTGCCTGAGGACATTATCGATCCTGTAATAATTGCACAAATGGAATATGATCAGGACGTGATTCCTATAGATATTGTTGATCGTGAGAAAAAGTGATTATAAAAGACGTTGCGATACGTAGAATTATAGACTCTAGAGGGAATCCTACTGTAGAGGCTGAAATTAAAACCTCAAAAGGGTTTGGAAGAGCTGCCGCCCCTGCAGGAGCATCAACTGGTACTCATGAAGCTGTAGCTTGGCCTGATGGAAAAGTTTCCAAAGGCATGGAGTTTGCTGAAAATAATGTTATTCCCAAACTTTTAGGATTATCTACAGATAATCAAAACGATTTTGACAAATTACTGAAAGAAATCGATGGAACTGAAAATTTTTCTATAATGGGTGGAAATATCAGTGTTGCATTTTCATTAGCCTGTGCTAAAGCTGCCGCAGACTCAAAAGGAATTAGTTTATTTGAGCACGTAGGTAAAGGAAAATCGTATTCAATCCCGGCGCCTATGTCTAATGTATTAGGCGGAGGAGCTCATGCAATAGGAGGTACTGATATCCAAGAATACTTAGTAACGGCTTTTGATGATGATATAACTACAGCCATTGAAGCAAATGCACTGGTTCACAAAACTGTAAAAACACTACTTAAGGATAAATTTCCAAATATAGCATTAGGAAAAGGAGATGAAGGAGCGTGGGTTGCCCCATTAGGAAACGTTGAAGCTCTCGAAATAGTCGTTAAAGCTGCCAATATAGTTGAACAGAAAACTGGTGTTGAAATACGGCCAGGTTTGGACATTGCTGCAAGCGAATTTTACCATGACGGAAAATACCGATACAAAGAACAGACTCTAACACCTGAAGAACAAGTAGACTTTGTTTTAGGATTAATAGAAGAATTTAATTTACATTCTGTTGAGGATCCATTAGACCAAGAAGATTTTGATTCGTGGGCCTCATTAACAGAACAAACGGATGCACTGATTATAGGTGATGATCTTTATGTTACGAATCCAGAAAGATTACAAAAAGGAATCGATATGAAATCTACAAATTCGATACTAATTAAACCAAATCAAATAGGTACCTTAACAGATACTGAAAATGCTGTGAAATTAGCTAAAAAAGCTGACATGGCCACTGTTATTTCACACCGGAGTGGAGAAACTACAGACACAACCATTTCTCACCTTGGTGTAGCTTTTGAATCTCATGCCATTAAGACGGGCATAGCTGGTGGTGAAAGGATTGCAAAGCTTAATGAACTAGTCCGAATCAGCGAGCAACTCAGATGACTGAAGCCGAAGCAAAAGAGTTGCTGATTGACGAGGACACATTCCTCACATGTGGAGTCCATATTGGGACAAAACAGAAGAGCAAAGACATGGAACCTTATGTCTACAAAGTAAGGGATGATGGTCTAAGAATTTTGAATGTGAATCTTACCTCTGAGAAAATAACTGAAGCGGCAAATTTTCTAAAAGGATACGAAGCAAAAGATGTCTTAGTTGTTTCTGCTAGGCAATATGGGTGGAAACCTGCAAAAAAATTCGCCGATGCCTGTGGATTTGTTTGTATAGCTGGAAGATTTACACCAGGAAGACTAACAAACCCTGAAATGCAATTCTTCATAGAACCTAAAATAATTGTTCTTACTGATCCTGCAGCAGATGCTCAAGCTTTCAGAGAAGCTGTAAACATCAACATCCCTGTAGTGGCTATGTGCGATTCCAATAATTTGACCTCAAATATAGATGTTATTGTTCCAGGTAACAATAAAGGTCGTCGATCACTAGCTTTAATCTATTTATTATTAGCAAGAGAAGTGTTAAGAGGAAGAGGTGAAATTGGACCTAAAGATGAACTTGAAGACACTATTGATGATTTCGAAGCTCCTTTAATTTAAACAAAGAGTTTTCTTTTTAATAACTAATCAATAGCTTACTTGTGTGGCTTTTCGAATTATTGTATTTCCTCTACTTTTTTCTGAGACTAAGGTTAGAAGTTTCTCTATATTCTAAAGAGGATTATCGTAACTTAATTACCTACAGAGCTAGGAAATTAGCAAAACGTTACAATATGAAAATATACGTGCATGGAAAACCTCAGCCTGGGTTTCTAGCAGCCAATCATACAAGTTACTTGGATCCTATTGTTGTACAAGCGATAAAAACAGGAGGTGCAGTTTCAAAAATTGAAGTAAAGGATTATCTACTATTTGGACCTATTGCAGATAAAGTTGGAATGCTATGGGTCAAACGCGAAAATAGTAAATCAAGAACGGGTGCGATACAACAATTAAATCAATGGGATGCCGTAAACGATCCTCTCTGGATTTTTCCTGAAGGCACTACATCTACCTATGGTAATTTAGATCCATTTAAAATGGGAGTTTTCAAAGCGGCTGAAAATACCGGACATATGATACAACCTTTAGTTTTTTGTTATGATAATCCACTAGTAGATTGGGGAAGAACTGGAAAAGAAAAAGACCTTTTTAGTAGTATTATTGATTTTTATAAGGATAATATTAGAACTAACGTCTATTGCTTCTGGATGAAACCTGTGAAAGTAGGTCCAGGCCAAGCCCAGAAAGTGGCTGACGAACTACATAGAAAAATGTTGATATATATCAAGAGATTTGAGAGGCCTAGAGATGAGTAAAAAACGATGGGAAGATGAGACACTCAAGCCAACTCTAGAGAAATACCCAGAAAGAAAAGAAACTTTGTTGGATGAACGAGATATACTAAACACTCCTG
>CAZOEZ010000050.1:0-4417 GCA_964578995.1 uncultured archaeon | reverse complement strand
TCAGACCCATCACCATCTTCAGTGTCATCAGACCCATCACCATCTTCAGTGTCATTAGACCCATCACCATCAGATTCCACAACAGTAATTGAGGCAGTCATTGAACTGTGATAGTCACATTTGTAATTGTATGTTCCAGCTTCAGTAAAAGTAAAAGACCATGTAGCCCCAGCAGCTATATTTCCAGAATTAAAGGAAGCAGGCCCATCTGTGCTAGTTGCAGTGTGCCCCATTCCATCATTATTTGTCCAAGTAACAGTATCTTCTACATTGATTGTCAAATCTTCAGGATTAAACTTCATGTCGTCAGTAATAGAAACATCATAATCCTCAGCAGAGGCCGAGGGAATCATCATCAAGATTACAGATATCATAAGTAAAATTGATAAAGCAAAAAATTGCATTTTGTTTCTATATATTATTTCTAACATACATTGTACTTTGGATAGCCGTATAAAAAATGTAAAGGATGGTGCTCCCGCCGGGATTTGAACCCGGGTGCTCGGCTCGAGAAGCCGAAATGATGGGCCGGACTACACTACAGGAGCTACCTTGGCCTTGAACGGTCTAAATTTAATAATTATCGTTAAGCCACTTAGCAGTATTGTGGATGGCTTTTCGACTGGTATACTGGGGATCCCATCCATGAGATTTTAATTTCTTGATATCTAATCTCATTTTCTTAACATCACCTTTCCAACCTCTTCCTCCATCGACACCGCCTGTGAATTTGTAATCAACGTCTTTTAATTTTAGAGCTTTGCAAACTTCATTCGCTAGAGTAGAAACATCGATAGCGTCTTTGGATCCTACATTAAGCGCTACAAATTCTCCTTTATCACACAATTCAGCAGGAGCTTTTGCTAACATAGCTGAAATACAATCTTCAACATGGAAGTAAGATTTGTGTTGCTTTCCATCTCCTAAAATCTCTAATTCTTTTGGATTATCTTTTAGTTTCTTCACGAAATCATATGTTACGCCATGGTTGCTTCTTGGCCCCACACAATTTGCAAATCTATACGACACGCCTCTAAACTTATGTTCTTCACAATATTTTCCAATTAAGTTTTCAGCATCAAGTTTACTACTACCATACGCTGAAATCGGTTTGAGACGTGCAGTTTCTGGAGTTGGTATCTTTTTAGCATCGCCATAAACAGTCGATGTTGAAGTAAATACAATTCTGTTACAACCAACATTTTTCATTGCTTCTAGCACTCTTTCAGTCACATCAACATTTTGTTCTTGCATTACTTCAGGCTTGGTGATGCCTAATTGCACTTCAGGGTTTGCTGCAAGATGATAGACAATCTTAGCTCCCTTCAAATATTCTTCAAAGTCATCTTTTAACAAGTCAATATCAATCAAAGTTATCTTTTCAACAGAATCATACAAAAATTCTAACTTTCCTGATGAAAAATTATCGAGTACTATTACTTGTTCATCTCTTTTTACGAGCCTATCTACTAAGTGTGAACCAATGAAACCAGCACCCCCTGTAACTACAACTCTATCTTTCGATTCAATAGGCACCGAGACTAGAACACCAGAATCCAATTCCATTGGCTTGTTAGGGTCAGCAAAATCATATTTATCTTCAGTGAAAGTTCCTAAAAATCCATCTACAAGATTCCCACTGGTTTTCGTAATCATTTTTCCAGTACTATCAACTACAGTAGCAACACCTTTTCCAGTATCTCCGGCTACTTTTAGGACAGTTTCTCCCGCCGTTCCTACCATTTCACCAGCGGCCGTTAAAGGAGCACCAATAATTCCTTCTTTATGCAGTCCAAAAGTTTGAGTAACTTCATCCATAGAGATATCGTCCCAGTGTTGATACATGAAGATTATAGCGATCAAGAATCCAATGAACATAACAGCTACAGCGACTTGTATCGGCGCTAGAATAGCTAATACACCTAATCCGTAAACAATCGAAGCAGAAAGCAAGAAAGAGCCACTAATTGCACCAATCGCCACAGCACCCAGATTTTTGTTTGGAGAAAGACCAATTGCTCTTCCCAAAATAGTCCCACCCACAGCCCCAGAGCCTTGGAAAGGGAACATAACGAATACAACAATACCAATGAAAGAAGCTCTTTCTAACCACGGTAAAGATCCTAACATGTCTTCACCTTTACGCTGAACTCTTGTTATTCCGCTTCCAATAAACGGTATTTTCTTTGCTAAATCAAAGTTCCACGTCAAGAAAACACCAACAGCAATATCAACAAACGCTGTCGCAACAGCAAGAACCCATGGGTCAATTCCCGCAACAATTCCTCCCGGTATTACGGTACCTTTACCGAAGGGAGGAACAAAATAAACAAGCATTAATTGACTAAGAATAAGGAAATCTCTTTGTGTCATGGTGAGCCACATGAGTGCAAAGAATCCGCCAGTCATAATGAACGGAGAAAAGAATTTGAAAAGACCAAAAACAGTATCCCGCCCGCCGACAGCATATATCAACACACCAAATCCTAAGAAGGCAATAGTGTCAAACAATATATTCCACCAAATAGGAAGTTTAATATTTTCTTTATCGATTGTGATATATTCGTGATTCAAGTCTAAAGAAAGATTATTTGATTTAGAAATCCTAAAACCTTCACCAGCAACATCACCAGATAACCACCCTCCAGTTTCATAAGCAGTTCCAGCACCTACACCACCAACTTTAATTTCAGCATCATTACATTGAATACATAATATTTCACCAACATGAACTTGAGCTCCAATAGCATATTGCTGTTCAACATTTCCATCAATTCTAATTTCAGTCTCCCCGATCGTCATCATCGTGAAATCAAAGTTTGCAGTTCCTGGAGCATCAATATTGTTTCGAATATCAGATAAGATGGTAATAAAATTATTAACATAAAGTGAGCGGAAAATCACAATATCCATGGAACTCCTTTGAAAGACACCGTTTTCTAGTGAAGAGTAGGACCATTTAGAGGCTTTAATGTGTGTTTTATCAAAATTAGTATTATTAAAATGTGATTCTTTTATTAGAAAATGTTCTAGATTACTAGCCACAAATTGACTAGAATCAATTGAAACATTATGAAATAGAACAATGTCAAATGAACTATTTGAAAAAACAGATTTTACAAAAGTTACATTGTAGAATGAAACTTGTTCAAAAGAGCAGTCTACAAAGAACGTATCGGTAAACACCATATCTGAGAAAAGAACATTCTCAAAATGCACATCAGTGAAAACTGCGGCCGTAATATTTTCGTTTTCAAAATAGACTCCTTTATCCCCCCCAACTAAGTCATCACTTGCAAAATTTATATCCAATTTACTTTCTTCATGTTCTTCAACATTCAAAAGAGGTGGGAACAGATCATTTACGTTTCCTTTAGGTAATGTAGTAAAAGTCCTAGTTTCAAGGTACATCCCATCGTCCATAATGGGGTATTTTTCACATTCCTCACGGTTAGAGGCATTTGTATCGCCACAATCATCTAAAATTCCAAAGTATTCAATATCCGAAATAATTCCTTCAATTTTAATTGTGTCGTCAGGAGAATAGTTAGGATACATTCCATTTAAATCACGGTTCAAATCATCATCACTTTCAGTGAAAGCATACCAGTAGCCTGCCTTGTCTTCCCCAGCAATTTCTTGAGGCCATCCTGAGAAGCTTCCTCCAATTAAAGTAAGGACAATTCCAATAACCATCAATTGTTTTGGTGCTTTTTTGACCTTATTTACAAAAGCCCAGAATGTATCTATAACAGCGTCAATTTCATCTTTTTCAGTCTGTGAAACAACTAATCGACCTTTTGCCTCTTCTTTAATGGTCGTTTTCTTTGTTTTTACCTTTGAACTTTTCTTTTCTTTTTTAGATTCGGCTTGAACCTTAGCGTCTTTATCAGGTTTTTCGGCTTCTTCCTTTTTAGCTTTTTTTCTGGCCATTACTTGTTTCTAATTACGGGTCTGACAATCCGGACTAATAAATAAGATGGTATGTTAACCACCAGAGGCAACCAAGATAATCCTTATTGGTTTATCAGGTAGTTTTGATACGAGAGGAATAGGCTTCATTTTTTCTTCATCAGTTACAACTAATAAACTATCGGGATGAAGTTCAAGAAGATTAACAAGATCATTAGCAGTGCTCCCATCATCTAAATCCACATTTTTTATTTCATCATCTATTGTAACTTGCCATTCCATAAGAGTTCATCAGAGGAAGGGAGAATAATACTTACCGTGAATATTAAGACCTAACATATCTGGACAATTTGCAGCCAGGGTCGCATAGTCCGGTATTGCGGTGGCCTCGAAAGCCACTGGGAGCAATCCCTCGGGAGTTCAAATCTCTCCCCTGGCGCCATTTTACTGTTCGACGACGTGCTGTTTACTCATCGGAGCAATATTTTTCCCAGTCATATGGCCA
>CAZOEZ010000049.1:0-4738 GCA_964578995.1 uncultured archaeon | reverse complement strand
TAAAGCCTTTAATGGCCGCTGAAGTGAGCGCTGTATGTCGGATAGCACAGAAGCTGAACAAAGCCTTTCTGAAGCATGGAAAGAGAACAATATTGCAATCTTAGCATTAGCTATGTGTTTTGTTGTTGCACACGTTACGGCAATGTATCTTGTGCCGGCTTACGAAGAAGCCGAGGTTCAAGCATTTGAAGATCCCGAGGATCCTACTAATTCAGCAGTCTATATCGGCATAATTCTTGTTTTTACAGCGTTTATTTTGTGGATTGCGAAACAAAATCTTGATTGGATTCTTCAATTGATATTTCTGTCTGCTATAGGTACAACATTCATTTACGTGTTTTATCCGTTTTTCCACAGTTACGGGATAGAGGGATTTGCAGGATATGTAGGAGCAACAGCTTTTGCCGTTCAATTAACATTTCTTTTGATATCATATCCCGAATGGTATGTTATTGACCTTTCAGGAGTAATTCTTGCAGCCGGTGTTTCAGCTATTTTTGGGATATCATTTGGTCTTGTACCTGCCCTTATTCTTCTTGCAGGTTTAGCAGTTTATGATGCTTGGGCAGTCTATCGTACAGGCCATATGGTTGATTTGGCAGATTCAGTTATGGATCTCAAATTACCAATTTTGTTAGTTATGCCTAAAACCTGGAATTATTCTTTCTTGGAACAAGGTAGTTTGAATAAACAAATTGAATCTGGAGAAAAGCGTGGAGCTTTGTTTATGGGTCTTGGAGACCTAGTGATACCAGGAGCTTTGGTTGTATCTTCTAAAGCTGCTTTGGGTTGGTCTGTAGGTATAGCCTCAATGGTTGGTAGTTTAGCAGGGTTCTTTATTTTGATGATATTTGTGCTTAGTGGGAGACCACAAGCCGGTTTGCCCTTGTTGAATGGAGGAGCTATTTTGGGATATTTGTTGGGCGCATTAATTTTTGTTGGCGATTTAGGTATATGAATATAGTTCCAGTTCATGGCTCTGCAGCTCTACATTTTGTGGATGAATCAGTATTATTATTGTCAGATTTGCACTATGGTGTTGAAGCTGAAATGCTTCGTGGTGGAGTATGGGTTCCTAATCGTTCTACGGCAAGAACAGAAAAAGTAATAAAATTAATAAAACAAACAAAATCAAAACGTTTGGTTCTTTTGGGTGATGTTAAGCATCAAGTCCCTCATAATAGTAAACAACAACGCACAGATTTAGAACAATTTTTTATGGCTACTACACGTATGGCTAAAGTTGAGATTATTCCCGGTAATCATGATGGTGGTCTGAAAGATATAGCGCCATCTGGTGTTATTTTTCACGAATCAACTGGTTGTGTTATAGGAAATATTGGCTTAATTCATGGACATGCCTGGCCATCTCAAGAAGTAATGAATTCAGAATTATTAGTAATGGGTCATGAGCATCCGGCACTCTCTTTCAGGGATCGATTAGACAAATTGCATAGTGAGCCTTGTTGGCTTAGAGCCCCTATGATTGAACATGAAAAATATGATAAGATTCCTAAACAATTGATTGTTATGCCTGCATTTGGAGAATTGGCTGGTCGAACTATGAATAGAGAACCTTTGAAGGGTCTGGGACCTATTTTGAGAAACGGTTTGGCAGATTTATCGAAGGCACGTGTAGAAACTTTGGAAGGATTAGAATTTGGAGAATTAGGGAGCTTAATTGATCTACGGCTATGAAAATCAATCCAAAGTTACTTGCAGCTCTTGAAAGTCGTGGACTATCTGAGCCTACACTTGCCCAATCATCGACTTGGCCAGTTATAGGTTCAAGAGAAAATGTTTTGTTAATTGCACCAACAGGGGTTGGCAAAACAGAAGCAGCCATGGTTCCATTGTTCCATAGGCTCCTTGAAGAAGAGTCTAAACCAATTTCGATATTGTATATCACACCATTGCGTTCTCTAAATCGTGACATGTTACGTAGATTGAATGATATTGGTGAAGAATTGGGAATTAGTGTGGCTGTAAGGCATGGAGATACATCTACAGCTGAGAGAAGCCGTCAATCTAAGAATCCGCCTCAGATATTAATCACAACTCCAGAAACGCTTCAGATAATGCTATCTGGAAAGCGTCTGCGAGAGAATCTTAAAGGAGTTCAAGCCGTTGTAGTTGACGAAGTACATGAATTGGCTTCAAGTGAAAGGGGAGCTCAACTCAGTATCGCGCTTGAGCGTCTAGTATTATTATCTGGAGAATTTCAGCGAATTGGATTGAGTGCTACAGTAGGGACTCCTAAGGAAGTATCCTCATTTTTGGCAGGTCCACGAGATGTAGAAATTGTAACACCTAATCTTGAACGTAAGATGGATTTATTAGTTCATGCACCTGAACCAGTTTCTGAGGATGATGAATTAGTTAATGAATTGTATTGGGAACCTGAAAGAGTTGCAGCATTGCGATATTCAGCTGAAGCTTCATCGATGGGCCCTACACTTCTTTTCGTTAATACTAGAGATACAGCAGAGGCAATGGGTGTTCGTTGGAATATGTGGGATCCAGAAGCTAGTATCCATGTCCACCATGGATCTTTGAGCAAGGATGTTAGAATAGAGGCGGAAGAAGATTATCGTGTAGGGGATGTCAACACATTGATTTGTACATCTTCCTTAGAGTTAGGTATTGATGTAGGAAATACAGCGCTTGTGATTCAATACAATTCACCTAGAGATCCCTCACGAATGAGTCAGCGTTTAGGTAGGTCTGGACATAGAATTAAGGAAACCGCGATTGGTCGAATTGTTTCTACTGAGGCTACTCAGATTTTGGAATCTGCAGTTATTGCAAGGCGTACTTTGGCCGGTGAGCTTGAGCCATCTCGAATTCGGGAAATGCCAATGGCAGTTCTTGCAAATCAGATAATATCGTGGACAGTTTGTGACAAAAATGTAGACAAGGAAATTTTTCTTAGTACTATAAAGAAAGCATATCCTTTTCGAAAATTCAATAAAACAGAATTAGATGATATGCTAAGTTTACTTGACCAAGTTCATCAAAATCGTACAATAGGTAAATCAGTTCGTCAAGGACCTCGTGCCATGAAATATTTCCATGGTAATTTATCTTTGATTCCTGATCAAAGAACCTACGGTGTGAGAGATATAACTACACAAAAAATGATTGGCAGATTAGATGAGAGATTTATTCTTGATTTAGCTCCAGGAGATAGGATTGTATTTCGAGGAGCAGTGTGGGCTGTAGTTGAGATTGATGAGCAAGTTACTGTTTCACCCTCTAGCTCGATAGGTGAGTTACCAAGATGGATTGGTGAGGATATTCCTGTTCCATTTTCTGTTGCTCAGGAGGCTTCTCAAAGGCTTTGTGATGGCAATTGGAAAGATTTACCAATAACAGATGAAGCAAAGTCTGTCTTGAATGATTTTCAACAAAGTATTTTGGATGCAGGAGTCATGCCTTCTCCCATTTGTATCACAGTCGAACAGCATGAACGTTTGTTCATTCTTAATTATCCAGGAGGCAGTCGTCTTAATCGGACAATTGGCATGATAATAGCTGCAATGTTGTCTGCTAAAAGTGGTTACAAAGTAGGTTATCAATTTGATCCGTATAGAGTTATTTTGGATGCTCCAACAAGGACAACTGTCAAGGATATGTTAGCAATAACAAAAGGTTTTGAGTCTAATATTGGGAGTTTACTTAGGTTTGCAATAAGGGATAGTCCTGCATTGAAATCTCAGTTACTTCATTCAGCTAGGAAAATGGGTGCAATTGCCCCAGATGCCGATGTTGGTAAATTTGGTATGCGAAAATTGATTGAGGCATATTCTGACACGCCGCTATACACTGAAGCCGTTGAACGCTTTCTATTCCATCAGTTAGATGAAAAGGGAATGGAAGATTTCATAACTAAAATTAATAATGGTGAAATATCAGTTATTCTTTCTCCTAAAACCGCTCATGGCTATGCAGGATTAGATCCTTATCGAGATTATTTGAAACCACCCAAATCAGACAGTTCTGTTATTGTTGCTGTAAAGAGAAGATTAATGCGTACAAATCTATCATTAAGGTGTCTTTCATGCGATAATAAGCGAAAAAGAAAAGTTAATTTGATTACAAAGCATGAACTGGTTTGTCCTCGATGTAATAGTCGTATGGTTGCATTATTGCATCCAATGGAAGTAGATAAGGAAATTAGTGCTAAGAAATTGACTAAATCAGCTTCCCTAGCAAAATCTCATGGTGAAAGAGCAGCTCTAGTTATTGCTGGACGAGGTATTGGACCAGATACGGCAGGAAGAATACTACGAAAACAGTTAGGTGATGATTCAGATTTGGTTAAAGCCATAATTGAAGCTGAAATAACATACGCTAGAACTAGAAGATTCTGGGACTGAGTCTCATTTAAATATATCATTCATTAGACAAATATTGATGAGTTCACGTGAGATTAATGCAGCAATTCCTGTTACAGTGTTTTTGTTAATTTCTGTAACACTCTATGGATTTTATGACAATCTTTCGGGCGAAGATGAGGGTTCTGGTCTAAATTTGGTAGATCCTGTTTGGGATTATGAACATGATTCTGAAAGTGGTTATGGTTCAGTTACAGGTGGATATGTTTATCGAGGACAAAATGCACCTAGTTTGTATGGAAAATACATCTATGGGGATTTCATTATGGGTCGGTTATGGTCTTTGGAAATTACGGATGGAGATCCCATTAACACGTTGATTTATGATAGTAAAGCCAATA
>CAZOEZ010000048.1:0-4861 GCA_964578995.1 uncultured archaeon | reverse complement strand
AGCCGGATGAGGAAGCCTGAGATTAGAATATTATTGTCTCATCTCGACCAGGGCCAAGTGAAACTATACTTATTGGAAGATTCAAACTCTGTGAAACAAAATCTAAAAAATTCTTCATTTCATTAGGTACAATCCCTTTGGATATATCAATACCTGATGAAGACCAGCCAGGGAAATTCTTGTAGACTGGAGTGCATTTTGCAAGCTGGGACAGTGATGATGGAAAATGATTGATTTCTGAACCATCAGCTCCTTTGTATGCTACACATACTTTGATTTCATCCATATCTGACAAAATATCTAATTTCATAATTGCTAAAGAAGAAAAACCACAAATTCGATTAGATAATTCAAGCATTACCAAATCTAGCCATCCACATCTTCTTGGACGTCCAGTTGTTGTACCAAATTCTTGACCTTTCTCTCTAATCATTTCTCCAACTTCATCCTCCAATTCAGTAGGAAAGGGTCCTGAACCAACCCTTGTAAGATACGCTTTGGTAACTCCTACTACATTTGATATTTTAGAAGGCGCAATTCCTGAACCTAACGCTGCACCAGCAGTTGTAGGGCTAGAAGAAGTGACAAACGGATAAGTCCCGTACTCAATGTCAATATGAACACCCTGAGCACCTTCCAAAAGAACATTATCTCCATTGTCAATATGCCGATTCACCAAAAGTGAAGTGTCTGTAATAAACCCGCCTAATTGATCTCTCCATCCTTTACAGTTCTCAATCAAACTATCAACTGTCAAATCATTATCTATTCCATAGTGATTGAGCAATGCCTGATTACGTGGTAATGCCTTCTCCAATCTCTCAATTATCATATCATCATCTAAAAGATCACCCATTCTAATCCCAATCCTTGAGGCTTTGTCAGAATAACAAGGCCCAATACCATTACCTGTTGTGCCTATCATTGATTTGCCTTTAGAACTCTCTTCACCACCGTCCAAAAGTTTGTGATATGGCATAATAACATGAGCTCTGTCTGAAATAAACAATTGGCCTCTTTCTCCCTCTAAATTACTTAGTTCTTTGAGCAAAACATCTGGATTTACAACAACACCATTACCAACTACATTGACTATATCTTTGCGTAGAATACCTGAAGGCAAAAGATGTAACTTGTGCTTTTTCCCATCCACAACTATAGTGTGACCTGCATTATTTCCTCCTTGGGATCTAGCAACAACTTTGGAATTGTCTGCTAAATAATCCGTAATCTTACCTTTACCTTCATCACCCCACTGAGCACCAATTATCGTAGTAACCGTCACGAGAGCGTACCGCCTGACTTAACCACTTGAGCATAAAGCGCAGGGAGTAAGAACATTGCAGATATCATAGATGCTATCAAAAGAACAACAATTATGAAAACAAACCACCAAAGTGCACTAATATTAATTGCAAAGGCTGCAGTCAAACCTACCAATGTAACTGTAGTTGCCTCAGCTAACGTTTGTGCTGTCTTAGCCGTTGCATTATAGACACTTGGCATATTCACCCCTCTTTCCATAACTCTCTGAGTGATATGAATTGAGAAATCAATGCCAACTCCAATAACAATAGAACCAATCATGACCGTTACCAAACTAAGAGGTTGTCCAAGGACTACGAAGGTTAGTGGTTCTAACGAAACAACCCAAACAACAGGTAAAGTAGTCAAAAGACCTATTTTCCAATTTCTTCCAAATGTTAAGGTTAAAACAAAGAAGACTAACACAATACAAATCACTAAAGTATTAATCTGTGAACTTATCAATTGTGCATTAACACTAGTTCCGATAGCTGCAACACCTGTTAATTCAGATATTTGGACTGGTGCATATTCATGCCCATCACGAATTTCATTAACGCCAATCACTGCAGCTTCCATACCTCTAATATCTTTCAAAGGCATATCAACATAGATTAATGTCTTAGAAAATTTGCACTTAAAAGTGCCATCTTCAATAGGACAATCCATAATCATACTGATAGCTTCAGGCGTTATACTATCATAAAAAACATTCAAAAGAAATTTTTGGAAGTCTCGCCCAACAGTAGGTATAGACGAATACGCTACTTCTTCTTCGTGGAGCACCTCCCAAAAGGATCTTTCAATACCCTCTTCTAAACCTAATAAATCTAAAAAATTATCCAGTGTTGTGGACTGATTACTAGAAAATTTGACCGCTTTCATGACTTCAGTTAAAGATATTGCCGTTACATCCTCAACATCATTCAAACCTTCTCGATTCCCATCTTCAGCCCCAGCAACCAACAAGTCAACTTGATCTAAATGATCAACAGCATCGTCTTCTATTTCATCATAATTATTCTGGAAATCACCCCGAGCAATCATCATACCGAAAGCTCCAGCATTAAACTCTGTGGAATATTTTACAATACCTTCCAAAGTTGGCTCATCATCTGGAACCATATCGAGATAATCAATATTAGTTTGCAATAGAGGTAAAACTCCAATTGAAATAAGGGTAGCAGCCAATAAAACTGCCAAAACAGGTTTATTATGTTCAGTAACCGTTTGCGCTAATTTATGCCATTCACCTTCTTCTTTTTTATAATTATAATCTGTCAAAACAGCAATAGCTGGCGACATTACAAATGTACACAATAAACAAACGAATATACCTAAAGTTAAACTCAGACCCACTGTAAAGACCGGACCTAAATTGGTGTACATCAAACTACCAAACCCAATCATAGTCGTCATCGCAGATAATGCAATTGCTCTACCAGTTGTCGATAAAGCTTTCATCATCTTAATTTGAGCGTTAGGCCCTTCTTCTTCTGTAAATCTATTAGATAAGTGAAGCCCATAGGCCACCCCTAAGGCCATCAATATCGGCCCTAAAGCAATAATTGTCGGAGTCGCCTCAATTTGAAACCAGCCGATAAAACCATAAGTGATGAAAATAGAATACAATGTAGGAACTCCAGAAATCAGCACAGCCCTTATTCTTTTCTGAATCAAAAATATAGCAATCGAACATAGGACTACTCCAATTGGAAAAACTCTCCAGAACTCTGAGAAAGATCTTTCTGTGATGGCTTGTGTAACAGGCACGGGACCGGTAAGCATCATACGACTGTAAACTTGCCCATCTGGTCTACCTAAACCCTCCCCCCTGCTATTCATAACACGATCTACTTCATCGATTATTATAGGTGGAGGAACATCACTAGTAATACCAAATAAGATTACGGCTGTATCCCATATCCCATCGCCATTTGTATCTCTGATAACTTTCTCAAGAACTGAAGGTGGTAAATCCTGAACAATATCATCAATATCTGATTGACTCGGAATTTCATAATGATTTAATTGACCTGATTCTACAGCGCTGTCTTTTGCCACTTGAGCTGCTTGTCCTAAAAGTTCAGCCAAACTGCCGGTACCTCCGTCTGTCTCAGCGTCAGACCATTCAGCTGAATTCTCTATAATTGCATCGTAAACTCTACTGTTGGTACTATGAAGCTCTTTAATCAATGTAGAAACACTAAAAGACCAAACCACATGATCTACCACACCTCCATCAGAAGGAACAATACCGGCACCACCCACTTCATTTTGCCCTTGATAATCAACCGTACGTTCAATATAATCCATCTCAAGCAAAACCTGCCGACTTGTTATGTTAGCCTTATTTGATACATCGTATACATTATCAGTTTCAACATAAATAACGATTATATCGGTAGACCAATCTTCTCTTACTTCAAGAAGGAGTTCTTCTTCTACAGATCCTTTTGGAAGGTAAACTTCCATTGCACCATTAATATTAGTTTTACCAATACCAATCAACATAAAGAGCATAATCACAGTCATAATTCCTAACGTAATTGGAGGGTAATCTGTAGTTAGCTTAACAAAACTACGAGCTATGGGGCTAATCTCTACATCGGGAGTTTCCGGTTTAGCTAATTTAGATGGTTTTTTGGACTCTTTAACTTTGTGAATCTTTTTTGTTTCCTTTGTTTGAGCCAATTTAGAAGGAGCTTTCTTAGATATTTTTTCTTCGCTAATTTCCCCGCCAAGAGCACTACTAATCAAGTCTTGTTGTTCTTGAGCTCTCTTATCGAAGAAACGGTCGATACGACCTCTTATGCCTGAATCTTCATCATCTGACGACACAGTATCTGCTGTTACTAAAGAGGCGATATTAAATGCGTTCCTACTATATCAACCTTTAAAAGTGTGCATGAATATCTTCAAAGACTATGGGACCTAAATTAGGAATCATTGCACTTCTCATGGCTCTTGTAGGATTTTTATACTTTGCAAGCCACATAGCCATTGCAGAGGCAGATCCTTTTGTGGATGAAGTGCTTTATTCAACGGGCAGTACTGAAAGTACCGTATTGGTTGAAAGTGGAAGAGATAATGCAACTTTTTATCGCTACCTAATTATTGATGACTATTCTGAGTCTCCTGAAAACTGGTCACAATCTGATTTCAACGATTCGTCTTGGAGTTTAGGTTCTGCGCCTTTTGGCGATCGGTCATCAGGTGGTGTTGATCCTAACATAATATGGGATACTTCTGGCAGTTCTCCCTATAATGATGATGTTATACTCATAAGACACAAATTCCAAGTTTCCGGAATCGTAACCTCTGCTGAACTTGATGTAGCAGTTGCAAATTTTTGCACACCTTACTTAAATGGAAATATGATTTATGATGATAGAGGTGGAGATAGTCGAGCACAGGAGTATTGGAATGATGATGCTGCAGGAACAATAACTCCTTCTTTATTTAATCAAGGCGAAAATGTACTTGCTGTATATGCTCGTGATTATGTTGGAGGATGGGGTAGTAGCAATAGACAATGGATTGATTTACAAATAAC
>CAZOEZ010000047.1:0-5144 GCA_964578995.1 uncultured archaeon | reverse complement strand
GATCTAGCATGCATTTTACCAGAAACCATGTGGTGTAATTTTTGGTAATAAATAACTCCAATGAAAATTTCAGCGTCTATACGGCGGCCGGTTTGTCCATCATACAATACTTCTCTTCCACTGTGCTTGAAACCATAATCAGCTAGGCTCTTTCTCAAATCTACTTCCTTTTCTCCAGAGAATGCACTTCCATCAACAGGCCTTCCATCCATGCTTCCGACTTTTCCTCCAATCATCTCGAGAACATGAGCTACAGTCATACGAGAAGGAATTGCATGAGGATTGATAATCAGGTCTGGAGTAATTCCCTGTTCTGTGAATGGCATTCCTTCAGGAGGAACCATGTGTCCAATCACTCCTTTCTGACCGTGTCTACTTGCGAATTTATCGCCCATTTCAGGAACTCTTTGGTCTCGAACTCTGATTCTAGCTATTCTTGAACCATTTTCAGTTTCAGATAGCATAACAGAATCAACAACTCCCTTCTCCCCATGCCTTACTGTTAGCGAAGATTCTCTAACTTTTTGAGGACTTAGGAAATCAGTTGGTTCCGATAAGAACCTTGGTGGGCTAGTTTTACCAATTAGAACTTCTTTACCATGTAAATCTATTTCAGGATAAATCAATCCATCTTCTTCAAGATAAAAATAAGCTTCTTCAGAACGTGCACCTCTTACTTCAGGCCCAGGTATTACGAAACGATCTTCTTGCCCACCAGGATACCTTCTTTCTTCAGACATATATGTTCTTACAAATGTCGATCTACCAATACCTCGATCAATAGAACCTCTGTTGAATATCAGAGCATCTTCCATATTATATCCATGATAAGACATAACGGCAACTACCATATTTTGACCAGCAGGTCTTCTTCTCAGAGTATTATATTTCATTGCTTCAGTTTGGAGCATAGGTCTTTGTGCATAATGCAACAAATGTCCTCGGGTATCAGGTCGGATACGATAATTGGCTTGTCCCATTCCTAGAGATTGTTTTGACATACCAGCACCCATAGTACATCTAGGTGCAGAATTATGCTCAGGAAACGGTACGTTAGAAGTTGCAACTCCTAAAATTACCATAGGATCAACTTCCATATGACTATAACGATGCGTTTTTTTGTTATTTTTCAGAGCATCTTTATTCAAAGCAATCAAACAATTTTCTTCTTCTTCAGCATCAATATATTCAATAACTCCTTTCTTAATCAAATCTTCCCAAACATATTTTCCTTCAACAAGATTTTCAACGTCACGATCCTTCAAAGCCAGTCGATTGTTTCGATTGACAACAACTAGAGGCCGTCTAATTCTTCCAGGATCACTATTGATAATTACATCATTTAGCGAGTCGTCATATCGGATATTTACAACATCACTAATAAGATTCTTTTTTCTTCTTTGACGAACTTCCGCCACTAAATCTTCAGGAGCTTTATGTATACCAATCAAATCCCCATTAAAGTAAACCTTTCCGTCTTCGGAACCACCTTCTGTAATAGGTTTAATGTCTAAATCATCTAAAGTTTGAAGCACAACATCATTCGGTACATTTTCAGAAACATCAACCATAAGCGCTAAATTCTTAACTAGTCCACAATTTTGCCCTTCTGGAGTTTCATTCGGACATAATCTTCCAAACTGGGTGGGGTGCAAATCACGCGCTTCGAAGTGAGGTTGCGATCTTGTAAGGGGAGAGATAACTCTTCTAAGGTGAGAGAGTGTGGCCATGTTACAAGTTCTATCTAACAATTGAGAAACTCCTGCTCTTCCACCAGTCCAATTACCTGTAGCCATTGCATGCATGATTTTATTCGTCAAAACATCTCTTCTGACTGCATGATGAACTCTATTTTCCTTTCTTTTTGAATAGGAACGTTCCATTTGATATTTCATATCATTGAGTAACGCTTGAAGTCCGGAACGGAATAGTTCTTCCATTAAATTTCCAGCCAGTTTCAATCTCTTGTTAGCATAGTGATCCTTGTCATCAGGTTTTCTTTCACCTCTATTTAATTCTAAAACTTCTCTAGCCATACGGCCCAAGAAGACAGCTTTTTTCGATCGAGCCTCAAAATTAGTACTTAGGTGTGGAAGGAGAGTATTATCTAAGATGTAGTTAATCCTCTTTCTTCGATATTCTTTTGATTGTCCAGCAGCAAATCTTCGTTCCAAATACTCGAGTGCTTCTTGAGTAGTGTAGATTCCTTCTGTGTTGTGCACTTCTTCAATATTTGCTAAAATTAAGTTCTGCATCTCACTCTTATTTTCAGGATTTATATTACTCATAATTTCATCTGCAGATTCCATACCTAATGCCATCATCAAGACAGCAAGCGGCACTTGACCTGAAGCTACAGGTATGGAAACAGAAAGAATCCCATCTTTTTTCTTTTCCACGACAGTAAGTGCTCTGAAACCTTCTCTCTGCGAGAAGACTTTAGCTAACTCAGTTTGTCTTTGGTAACGTTCTTCACTTTCAACCATAACTCTGTTTGGGGCTAAATCTTCAAGACAAACAAGTACTCTTTCAGTCCCATTAACAATAAAATATCCGCCTGGGTCTTCAGGATCCTCAGATTTTGCTTTGAGACCGTTTTTGTATTCTTCATCACTCGAATTTTCACCAGTCAGATAATTTCTGTGTAAATTACATAAAATAGATTTAACCATGACTGGCATATTTCCAACTTCTTCTTCAACTTCTTCAATTTCAATGCCTTCTTCTATGATTGTAAAATTAAGATAGATTGGAGCTGAATAGGTCATATTACGCAATCGTGCCATCATGGGTATGGATTCAGTTTGTGAACCATTTGCTTCATAGACCATGGGCCTCCCAATTCGAATTTTACCTAAGTTTACAACAACGTCTAAATCACCTAATTCTAATCTAATTGCACCCCTTAGAGATTCATCTGCTCCGACTGAAATGTTGTCAACGACCCTCTGCATCCAAGGCGCGGTATTTTTCTCATGAGGTAGAAAATCATTAAACGAGCCCAATTGATGATTTACCAGTGCTGCACTTGGACCTGAGATACTTCTACTCTTGAAAAATGATTTGATTAATTGTCTATTGTTGTTCATTCTTCTACCACCACTCTGTAAGCCAAATTTGAACCAGCATTTTCGCTAGTTCTATGAATTTCTACAACATCTCCAGGTTTTGCTTCTTGTTCAAGTGCTTTCAATGCAGGATCTTTGAGTAAAATTTTAGGTAATTGTTCCCTTATTACATTTAAAGGCTCTAATTTCCCATCAACTTCTGAATCATCAAGCAAGGTATGCTTCGGTACGAGCTTATTCAACCATAAGATGTTATCATTCATTTTTTGCCCCTTTCCATTATTCTTTTTTCCAATAAACACCTGGCGGGCCTGAAGGGATTCGAACCCTTGGCCGCCCGGTTAAAAGCCGGGCGCTCTACCTAGCTGAGCTACAGGCCCTTGTGTCCTCTAACCGTTATACCGATGAATACTGGAGCTTTTGGCCAGTCAAGTGGTTTATATAAATTCTACGCTCAAAACGGCCAAAATAGGCCCTTATCCACGAGGATATCGGAACATTTTTGTCATATAATAGATATTACTTTAATCGTATCTTCTGATTTATAGCGATTAGTATATAAAAGGCTCAATCAAAAAAAACCGCAATAATTTTTAACATCCCCACTCTTTCGCACACCATGCCAAGAGTGGCGTTATTGACAAGCGGTGGAATTGCACCTTGCCTTTCGGCAGCAGTTGGAGGGCTAATCGAAAAATACAATGAAATCTCTCCAGATTCTGAAATTATAGGTTATAAGCATGGTTACAGAGGCTTGTTACTTGGAGAAAGCATAACATTTTCACAGAACGTCAAAGATAATTACGAAATATTTTATGATTTTGGTGGCACGCCAATTGGGAACAGCCGCGTAAAATTGACTAATGTTGATGATTGTGTAAAAAAAGGCTATATTTCAGAAGGCCAAGATCCGTTAGACGTTGCAGCAAATCAACTTTCTAAGGATAGGATAGATGTACTTCACACAATAGGTGGAGATGATACAAATACTATGGCTGCGGCTTTGGCCAAACACTTAGAAAATACAGGTAAAAAATTAACGGTAGTCGGCCTTCCCAAAACAGTAGATAATGATGTAATTCCAGTCAAACAAACTTTAGGTGCATGGACTGCAGCAGAACAAGGGTCACGTTTCTTCCAAAATATTTCTAATGAAAACACCACAAGTCGCCGACAATTGATAATTCATGAAGTAATGGGACGACATTGTGGTTGGCTTACAGCAGGAACTGCACACGAATACCGAAAATCGCTAGAAAATATTACATTTCTTCCTGAATTAAACATTTCAAAAGAAAGATGGGACGTCCACGCAGTTTACATACCCGAGATTGATGTTGATTTTCAAAAAGAATCCCAAAGACTTCGTAAATGCATGGATGAAAATGATTGTGTGAATATATTTTTGAGTGAAGGCGCTGGAATGGATGCTATAGTTCGTGAAATTGAATCTAAAGGCGAAGAAGTTCCGCGTGATGCTTTTGGCCATGTACGTTTAGATGATATTAATCCAGGACAATGGTTCGCAAAACAGTTTGCAGAAGCATTAGATGCCGACAAAACATTAATTCAAAAAAGCGGATACTTCGCTCGTTCTGCAAAACCAGGTACGAGAGATTTAGATTTGATTAAGAAATCCGCGTTTATGGCGGTCGAATTTGCATTAAATGGCAAAAGTGGATTAGTGGGTTTAGATGAGAATAATGATGGTGAATTAGGACTTATTGACTTGCAATTAATCAAAGGAGGCAAGAAATTTGATACAAGTCAGCCTTGGTTCCAGAATATGCTAATGGAAATTGGTCAAAAGTAAGCCCTAAATTGTTTTATTCAGGCCGTTTTGCGAGGTTATGAACAAAGAAAGCTTAGCTACAGTTGCTAGCGCTATAGTATCATCAGGAAGAGGGATTTTAGCTGCCGATGAAAGCACACCAACAATGGGTAAAAGATTGGCATTAATTGACCAAGAAAACACTGAGGAAAACCGTAGAGACTTTCGTCAAGCATTATTTGATACAGATGGAATGGAAAGTTTCATTTCAGGAGTTATTTTGTTTGAAGAAACATTAGAACAGA
>CAZOEZ010000046.1:0-5280 GCA_964578995.1 uncultured archaeon | reverse complement strand
CCTGAGCCTATATCCTCATAGCATGATTCACCCGCTTTTCCTAAACTATAAGCTGCTAACCTAGCGGTCTCAAAAGGAGTTAGACCTTTAGCCATAAATGAACCACAAACGCCTGCCAAAACATCTCCTGAACCCCCAACGGCCATCCTAGGATGACCAGAAATATTATTTTTTACAAAATAACCATCTGTAATAATATCTATTTCACCCTTCAATAAAAGAGTAAGATTGTTCTTACTAGAAAATAACATTAAATTTTCCCGACTAGATTCAATTCCCAATCTTAACAGCTCTCCTTTGTGTGGCGTAATAATTATATTCTTATTTTGAAAATTATATTTAGAAATTGCATCGGCATCTATCACTATATTATTACAACTATCAATAATCAATTGAACGGCATTCAAAGACTCTGGATTTTTACCCATACCTGGTCCGATCACAATACTGTCAAATTCTTCTTCAAAGAACAAATCCATACTATTCTCAGAAATAATATTTCCAGGTAATTTGTGAACAATTAATTCAGGAGCAAAACTAGATACTTGATTAAAAGAAGACTCTGGAACAAACACATGTACTAAATCAGCTCCAGCTCGGTAGGATCCAAGGGCTGCTAAAGCTGGTGCTCCTGAGTAAGGCCCTCCTCCAATGATTGCCACTTTACCATTCTGTCCCTTCCGCTTTTTAGAATCAAAATCTGGATATAGAAGCAATTCTCCGGGCCCAGTCTTCTCATCTAATTCCTGTGGAAAACCCACATCATGCAAAATTATGATTCCACTATTTTCTTCATCCATCTCAATTTTGTAATCATGAAAAGTAATCGTCACATCAGGAACAATTGAATGTCTGGTTCCTATGCCAGAGGGGACATCAACCGAAACAATCTTACCAAAATTGTTCATAATATTAATATATTCATCATATGGAGGTCTAGGTTCTCCCTTAATTCCGGAACCCAATAAACAATCAATCAAAATATCTGTTTTCTTCTCAAAATTAGACAATTCCTTGATATCTCTTACTTTTTCAATAACAAGATTATACTTTTCTTTTGCAATAGTAGAACTCGGTTTTGAAGTTTGAAAGATTTGAACGCCATAACCCTTTTCAATAAGAATTCTGGAAGCTACATATCCATCCCCTCCATTATTTCCACTACCACAAACCACAGAAATTCTAGTCTCCAAATCAAAATTAGAATCAATATAATCTGCTATTCCTTTCCCAGCTTCATCCATTAAAGATGATAAATCTATTCCATAATGAATTGCATTTGTATCCAGTATTTGAAATTCAACTAATTTTCTCATACAAAGGTCAGCTCATAAACAAACAAAGCGAAAAATGCTAAAAGTATAGAACCACTCAAACGGTTGAATGGAACACGTATCAAACCAAACGTAGCGACGGTGATAATCATCAATAATGGTAACGTAGTATCTAGAACCCACTGTTCAACTACAATATCATTAATCATAGCTAGCACTCCCATAACCATGAATATATTAGCAATATTTGAACCTATAACATTCCCAACTGCAATTTCCTTATGACCTCTCCGTGCTGCCGATAAAGTTCCAGCCAATTCAGGAAGACTCGTGCCAACTGCAACAACACTTAATCCAATTACCATTTCAGAAACGCCTAAATGTACAGCAACTTCAACTGCAGAATCTACAGTTAATTGTGCTCCAAATAACATTGCAATAAGTCCGGATACTAGAAAAACGTAAGAGGTCTGATCATTCTCTTCAGTATCACCTTCCTTACTTTTAGAACGGAAATAAAGTGAAACTATATACATTACATATAAAATAAAAAAAACAAGACCTTCCGTCGAATTAATCACATTATCTTGAGCGAAAATAATAAGCAAGAAAACTGCTGAGAACATAACATAACTATCATTATTAGAATCTGCATTTGGCTGTATATTTGTTCCTAATAAATAATAAAATACAAAACTTGAACTTGCTAGTACCAAACCAATATTGGATATATTGGACCCTACAATGTTTCCTAAAGCTAAATCATTGTATCCTTGGAATGAAGATATTATTGAAACTAATAGTTCAGGCAAACTAGTTCCAAACGCTACAATTGTAACGCCAACAACATGGGGTGAGATTCCTTTATCTTCCGCAAAAGAGGCTGAATTATCTATGAAATAATCTGCTCCTTTTGTTAAAAGGGCTAAACCAATAATTAAAAGAATAAAGGCAATTAACAGACTCATCGTATATTCTCCATGTTTTCAATCCGTTTATCGATTAAATCGGCCTTCGCAATGTCATGACGCACATATATATTATCACCTGAAATATAATTTAGCGCCTTCTCACACATTTCCTCAGCTTCACCTATTGTACCTGCACAAGACACCAAAGCTGCCGTCCGAGAACTAGTTGTTGTTATTTTATTCTCAGTTAAATTAACAGCCGCATAGTATAAATCGGAAGTCTCAGAATACTTGGGATTTATCACTAATGTAGTATCCTTTCTAGGTTCACTGCCATAACCTAAAGGTACTACATATTTACAAACGGAAGCTTCTTTCTTGAAGTTTACAGAAGCCAAAGTACCATTCACTATATCGCTACACACTTTGGCAAAATCAGACTCCAAAAGTGATAGCAAATTCATTGCTTCAGGATCGCCAAATCTAGCATTATATTCTATCAATTTAACTCCCTTATTGGTAACCATAAAACCTCCATAAAGAATACCCTTGTAACCAACTCCAGTATAATCCTTCAAAGCTTGCATAACTCTCTCATTTATCTCTTGAGCCTCAAATATATCATTCTCCACTAGGAAAGGAAGGGAATGATTATAATCTGAATAACTGCCCATCCCCCCCGTATTAGGACCTGTATCACCTTCGTATGCTCTCTTGTGGTCCTGAACAGCTGGCATATGAGATAGGTGAATTCCATCACAAAAACTCATCAGTGAAAATTCTTCCCCAAATATTTTCTCCTCTATTACAAATGTACCTGAATTATCAACTATTTTTTTACAATACTCCAAAGCCTCCATCTTTGAAGAAAGATGTTCTCCTGATAATTTTACACCCTTTCCACCCATCAGACCATCAAATTTGATGACGAAATCATCACCAATCTCATCAATAAATTCAGAAGCTCCATTCATACTATTGAAACGCTTGTAGAGTGGAGAAGCATCAATTTCATATTTTGTCAACAAATCTCTTGTAAAACCTTTGCTAGACTCAATTTGAGCTAAAGTTTGTGTCGGACCCACAACAGGTATGTCATTTTTCCAGAACATATCCGAAAGACCATGAGCCAAGGGATCCTCCGGTCCAATAACAACGCAATCAATTAAATTAGACTTTGCAAACTCCATAATTGATTTCTTAGATATATCAGAATTATAATCTTTAACAGAATATGACGCCTGTGACAATTCTAATAATCCAGGATTCAAATTTGTCAGAATACTGTATACTGAAGAACCAGAGATACTTAACTTTTCTGCAATTATATGCTCTCTAGCTCCACTACCAATGACAAGAAAGTTCATTAATCCACCAAATCGGATACTAAAACTAAAGCTTGATAATCCAGATTCATAGGAGATAAACTCTGTGAAGCTCCTTCTTCTCTGTCAACAACAACTAGGACCTGAACCACTTCAGCCCCAGCATCAGTCAAAATTTTTACAGATTCTACATTTGAACCACCTGTGGTTGCCACATCATCAACCAAAACCACCTTCCCTTTGCACTGTCCCTCGATTCGTGATCCTGTGCCATGACTCCTATTAGACTTTCTAATCATCGCATAGGGAATCCCCGTCTCTAGTGAAAGTGCCGTGACAAGAGGTACTGCACCTAATTCCATCCCTGCGACAAAATCCACATTATCTGGCATCAAATTAGAAAACTCTTTGGCAATCAGACTCAGAATAGACGGATTGGTAGATGCTAATTTCAAATCTACATAATAATTTGATTTTTTACCTGATGTAAGTAGGAAGTCTCCAAATTTAACTGCTCCTGATTCTAACAGTTTCTGCCTTAAACTATCAATGTTAGAAGACCCCTGCATAATCTGTTAGAGACTCCCTTAAAATATTAGTATGTCCTAATCAATGAAATATTTTTATGCTAGATGGTAGAACATCTATTTCTATAGGTGTAAAGCCAACATTTTCCCCATCAATATTAATCGGAGTTGGGGAATCTGTCTCTATTTTAAGATTTGAGAATCTATAAAATTCTACGTTAGGATTCCAAACGTGTGAACCTGATGCCTTCAATTGATTGAACATCTTTAAGACTTTAAATCGTCCAATATGATATATTACGCCTAAGTCCATCTTTCCATCATCAGCTTGAGCCATCGGAGCCAGAGTCAATCTATCTCCTCCAGTTTTTGTATTCTGAATAAGCAATAATACAAATGCTGAATCAATTAAATGACCATCAATAAAACACCGTGCATTTCGGACCTTACCTCTGATAATGCTCATTAAGGCTCCAACATCGTACCTCAATGGTCCTAAAAACCTCATTTTTTCTGCAAGAATATTAGAATCAACACCCAAACCCCAACCTACTAGATTATGGCTGTACCTTGTCTCTAGAGATTCTCCGTTGTTGAATGTTACCATCCCAATATCCATTCTTCGTAACCGGCCCTTGAAAATAATCTCTACAGCATTCATATAATCTAATATTTCCATATCATTGGCCTGACTATTTCCAGTCCCTGCAGGAATGAGTGCCAGAGGAATAGTCTCACTAGATGAATCTGAACGAGACATAAATCCAGTTATCACTTCACAAAAAGTACCATCTCCACCAATTGATACTATGATGTCTCCCGATTTCAGATCTAAATTCTGTACTAATGAAATTGCTGCCTCTGGTGATTCAGTACGGTGGGGCACAACTGTAATCTTGGAATTAGATAATTCTTTAGAAACAAATTTCCCTACTTCATCACCTTTTTTCTTACCTGAAAATGGATTTATGATTAAATGAGCTCGTCGGGTTTCGTACAACTCATCCACACGACGATTACTGAAATGAGAAACTTTTTCAGGTGGTGGAAGGTATTTCCGACCTAGAAAACCCTTCAGTGGCTCAGGCTCTTCTAAAATAACCTTCTCAGGACCTTCGGACACGTAAAAACAATTGTATTAACCTTTATAAGGAAGCTTCTGTCGAGAGAAATGCGGGAATGTGGCGTAAGCTGAACCCTAGAAGTGAGGAATCGCGATGAGCAAATCAATTTACAACTACGT
>CAZOEZ010000045.1:0-5300 GCA_964578995.1 uncultured archaeon | reverse complement strand
ATTTTCTAGATAGGAGACATTATATATTTTTCACTTTGAAGTCAAGTTGGATAAAGCTGATTTTAATCATACCCTGTGAGTGCCCCCACTAATTCTTGATAGTTAAAAAATTTCCCAAAGATTGTCTCTCAGTAATAGTACCAAATCCGAATCAAAGTATAATTCAGGACATCTGTGTATAATTCACCAGATTCTCCACCGAGTCATTTCCGCCACACATCAATAAAACCAGATGGTCATCTGGGCCAAACCTGTCTTTGATAGTCTGAGCAGCAGCCAACGTACACGATGCAGCCAATTCGGGCAGCAACTTCGCTCTTTCAAGAATAAGACGTTGTGCATCAATAGCCTGTTTATCACTGACAATGAGCAATTCTTCTAGATGTTCCTGTGCAATAGTAAGCGCATCCTGAGCAACAAATGGTGCACCAAGTGTCTTCGCTAATGAAGTTGGCGTGATGTTGACGACTTCCCCGGCATCCATGGCTGTTTTCATTGTGGCAGCCCCCTCAGTTTCCACACCCCATACACGAACTTGCGGGTTCAAACCCTTGATAGCAACTGTGTTTCCACTAATCAGTCCACCACCGCCGATACTGATAACGAGGTCAGTTATTTCTGGAAGGTCTTCGAAAATTTCCAGTACGACAGTACCAGCCCCGGCCATCTGATGGGGATTATCAAATGGATGTAAAGCGGCGCGGCCTTGATCAGCTAAATCATTGTATCGGATAAATGCAGTCTGAATATCGGGTGACAAGTCAATGGTTGCCGAGTAACCACGGGTCGCGTCTAAATAATTCTGTGGCGTACCTTCTGGCATACAAATAATAGCATCCACACCCAACATGCGACTGGCATAAGCAACTCCCTGTGCGAAATTTCCACCACTGATGGCCACCACCCCCTTATCTAGCGCATCCTTGCCTCTTGCCAACATCTGGTTAAAGGCTCCACGTGGCTTGAACGACCCCGTTTTCTGGAACATTTCCATCTTCAGATAGACATTAGTCCCCAACCTTGTACTCAGGGTCTCACTTTTCCATAAGGGCGTCCGCCATACATACGACGAAATCTTTACAGCTGCTGCTTTCACATCATTGAGTGTTATCATGTTTGTTTTAGAGGTCGGTCATTGTTTTATACAGGGTGAATCGTATGTATTAGTCTCATGGGTTCAATTGTGACAGGTTTAGAAGAACCCCATGTATAACAACATTGTTATTGTTTTTCAAGGTTGTTCAGAATGTTAATGTATGCTTGATTTTTTTGGGGGATTGTGTCTCTCTCAGGATAACGAAGTAGGGGGTGGTAGGGTGTAGTAATTTTGTGGAACTAATGTAGAAGCTGGAGGCAGGTTTACAGACAATAATACAGCTTGTAGAACCTTGTAGAACTTGAATATGTGATCGAATTTACCAAGGGTATTTAAGTATTAGCTACTGTAATTATTGATTATTGTGTGGTGGCCAGAGGTGGAATTGAACCACCGACACACGGATTTTGATCCCATGTCCCGTAGGTTCGAATCCTACCACCAAGCAAGTCCTCAGGCGCACAAGCAATGCCATATATTTACATTAGACTATAATTTTTTTATAATTTAATTAAGTTCCCATGAATTTAGTAAAGGTGGAACCTTTAAACTTTTTTCAATAACTTGTGAGATTTGCAACAATTTTTCGTCTTCTCCAAAACGACCCACTATCTGGATAGAATAAGGTAAGTTTTTTTCATTAACACCTGTCGGTATAGTAATAACTGGAAGACCGGTGTAACTCCAAATAGAATTCATTCTAAAATCTCCCGTAGAGTCAATCCCAAATGGAGCCACATCTGGTGCAACGGGAGCAACCCAAATATCAATTCCCTTCTCTATCATTAACATTTGGAGAAACTGTCGGTCTTTCTTTGACTTTTTAATTAATGAAGTTAGATCGTTAGGATTAATATTTTTTCCAGCTTCAATCGTTTTTCTGACTATAGGCCCATATAGTTCTTTATATCTATGATACCAGACTGCATGAACTTTATAAAGTTCAGCAAATGTAATTTCATCAATTTTACGATTATAGCTTTCAATATCTTTTACCAACTCTAATTTACTTACGTGAAATTTTTCCTTTAATAGTTGAACAGTGTTGAGGAATTGTTGCAAAACAAGTGCTTTAGATAAATTTATGTATGACCCTACAGGAACACCAATAGAGATGTTTCTATTTATCTTAGGTTTTTGGAAACGCCAGCCATTAACTATAAGGGGCAATATTTTTTCCAATAAATTTAAGTCTTTTGCACAAATACCAATGTGATCCATTGAATTTGAAAAAAGTAATACCCCATCCCTACTTATACGGCCAAAGCTTGGTTTATACCCAATGACACCGCAATATCCTGCTGGCCTGATAACAGAGCCAGAAGTTTGAGTTCCAATAGCAATATCACAAAACCCTGCTGCTACTGACGCTCCTGATCCACTGGAAGATCCCCCAGGAGTATGAGAAAGGTTCCGAGGGTTTCTGGTTTCACCTGGATCAGATACTGCAAATTCAGCCGTTACTGTCTTTCCCGCAAATATTGCTCCAGCATCTAATAACTTAGAAACACAACTAGCTTGAGATCCTTTAAATAATTCATGCGGCAATAAAGACCCGCATCGCGTTGGATAACCGTCAACATTGATAATATCTTTCACTCCAACTAATAGATTTTTCAAAGGCAACTTATTATTTGGTTTAGATTGTATTTTTGTGTAGTCTTCTAACATTCTCTTTTCATCAAAGGTATCTGCAACAAAAGACTTTACTCTGCTTTCATATTTGATAATGTGTTCTATTCTTTTCTTCATAGCTAAATGGTTAATAATTTTGGAGCTGGCCTAAGCGGTTTAGTCAATAGATTATTAAAGAATCTAAAAAATAAAGGTGTTTAATTTATTGGCTATCATAATAACCAGCCCTGACCATTGCGCCAATAAGATTACAAATCAGTCTTTCTGCATGAATCATTGTAGTATTTCCTTTTTCAAAAGAAGGTGAGATCTCCACTAGATCAAAACCTACAACTCTTCCTTTCTTAACAATTCCATGCACTAATTCCCTTATTTGTAACCAATTCAACCCACCAGGAGTAGGCGCGTTAACTGCTGGCATTATTGTTGGATCCATACCATCTGCATCAACTGTCATATAAAAATTTACGTCATCTGGTATTCTTTCGAGTATTGCTTTTATCCCTAACTCATGAACTTGATAAGCACTAATGAGATTAGATCCATAGGCATTTGCATCATCATACTCTTGCTGTCGTCCACTTCCCACACCCCTCAATCCAATTTGATATATTGAAGACACTGAATTTAATTCCGAGGCTCTTTTTATTGGACTAGAATAACCCTCTTTTTCACCATTTACCTCATCTCTCCAATCCATGTGAGCATCGACTTGAATTAAAACAACAGGTTTATCAGTAGGCAACGCTCTCATTATTGGAATTGATATCCCATGATCGCCTCCTATACAAATAAGTGTTGCATTGGATTCAAAAATCTTTTTTGCCGCTTTTTCAGCTCTTCTATAGTGTTCTCTTGGGTTCCTGAAATCTGCTGTAACATTTCCGCAATCAACAATTTTGATTTTTTTATTATCTAACAATGGTCCGCCAAGATCCCAATCGAAATGTTTTAAGGTCCTTGGCTCATCCCAAGCTGCATCTTGAGCATTAAGTCTTAATATATCAGGCGCAGTGCTTTGATCATTAGATAATTCATTAGGATAATATGGCAAACCATAAGGGACACCCATAATTACTATGTCTGCATCTAAATTATCTAAATCTAAATTTAAAGGAACCCCTAAAAATCCTTTTGAGTTTCCCTTCGGTAGCTCTGTCAAAGTCAACATACTGTTCATTTTCTCACTTCCGTTTTTTTATTTATAAACTTTTATCTAATTTTTTTCTAAAAACTTATATTTTTAAAATAAAAAAATACTTGATAATCCTACCAACCGTTAAATCTGTGCCAAACTTCTATTTCACTACTTTTGTCATTATCAACATAATAACGATCATGTGCTGCTGCTGTAGCACAAGCATGATTAGGTAATATTCTAAGCATTTCTCCTGGTTTAATTTCAGGGAGCTTTGCTTTGCTGCCTTTTCTTACTTGAATGATACCGTGTTCCTGCTGGACACCTGACACGATAACATCTTCAATTATTTTACCATCTTCATAACAAACCTGACCATATCCAAAGTCAATTTTTTGTGAAGAAGTTCCTCTATCACTTGATAGAGCCATCCAACCAGCATCTACTATTATTGCATCAATTTCTTTATTAACACTTATTACTGAGGTTAATACAGATAGTGCAATATCTTCAATTTCACAAACCCCAACTCCAGCTTGTACTAAATCAAAAAAAACAAACACTCCAGCTCTTAATTCATTAATTTCATTATTGTGATAATCTGCTAATGCAGTAGGTGTTGATCCAATTGTGACGAGTTCGCAATCGATAGATACATATTTCAAAATATTTACAGCTTGTAGAGTTTGCTCAGCTTCATCTTTAGCGCATTTAATTAGATCTTCATCATTTGATAAACTATAGCTAGCACCCGCATGGGACATGATACCACGAAATAAGCCAGCATCACTTAAACACTTCCCAATTTCGATAATTTGCTGTTTTGCATTAGGCCTAACGCCTGATCTATGCCCATCAAAATCTAATTCAATAACGGCAGAAATTTTACTGCCTGTAGTTTTGCAGAAATTCACTAATTCCCGTGCCATTGATATATGATCTACTGATACAGTTACTTTACAATTATCTGATAAACAGCTTGCAATACGTTTTAGTTTACTTGGAACAATAGCAACTGAATAAAGAAAATCATCTATACCACAGTCTTTCAACTGTTCAATTTCTTCTACTGTAGAAACCATTGCTCGAGAACCAAAATTTCTTATAAAGATTTTAGTAATTTCTTTACATTTTGCTGTTTTTAGATGAGGACGAAATTTTGTTTTTGTTTTATTTATAATACAACATAAGCGTTCTATGTTATTAGAAAGCTTGCTCTTATCGATAATCAGACAAGGAGTAAATAATTCATTTAAATTTTCCAAATCTGCTTTCCTTAATTATAGTATAATAACTTACAATGATTGCTTATTGTTGAAGTTACAATTGCTAATTATTTTGTGCATACTTCAAATAACTTGACTCAATTTATTATTATACACTAATTTGTATATGAATTTGCTAGAATTGCATTTTGTTTTTAGATTCTGA
>CAZOEZ010000044.1:0-5302 GCA_964578995.1 uncultured archaeon | reverse complement strand
TGTATTTTGCAACACCATCAGTGACATCAGCATAGGCAAGTGTTGTGGGTCGATTGGCTTTGATTATAAAATCTTCCTGAACTTTAGATTCTCTTATACAATCCTCTATCAATCCTCCAAAAGTATCATTTGAGACGCCACCACAATAATAGGCATCGGCTCCCAACCTACCTAGAGCAATAGCACTGTTCAGTATACTTCCACCGACATGTGGAGTATATTGTACTTCTCCGTTCTCTGTCGCAAAGGAGACCATATCAATTAACGATTCACCAGCACAAATTATCATAACGGGTTTTTTGAAGTTAAGGATTGATTGTTTATGCGTATAGAATAGTCAAAAAGCCAATCTACACTTAATGTACCTAATAAAATTACTGCAGACAATGCAATAATTGGAAAACTAATACCTATATTGAAGACCAATACAATCAGTGCTAATATTGCCAACACTGCAGTATTAATTTGCAGCCAAAACCTCTTCATGTAAAAACAGTTAGATAAAATCATCAAAATTAATAAGCTCAAGAACAAACTAATACCCCAGTTATCGGCAACAATAAGTTGGGCTTGCGAGATTTCATCAGAAGAAATTAGTCGTTGGCTTTGAGTTGCAGAAAGTTTTACTCCACTTTCTAATAATGCTTTCATTGAAGAACCTTCATACATCAATATCACAGCTTTAAAAAAATTGGAAATCGGCTGAATCAAAGCAAAAAATATTAGTCCACTACTTGTGACAATTAACATTTGTTTTATTTTGACTGGAGATTTTGACTGGCGAACTATATCCAATCCAATAGCAATCAAAATTATCATGCCAGTAACAACCATTTGCCAAAAGGTTTCAAGTTGCGCCAGCGTTAAACCATTATTGATTAACTTGAGCAGAATAATGCCCATAAAAGTGCCCCATAGTGAACCTCTACCTCCAAACAGAGAGGTTCCGCCAATTACCACTGCTGCTATAGCTTGCAGCTCCCACATTTGGCCATAATCAGATTTTGCATAGGGGGCCCTTCCGAGAAAAAGCAAAGCACCTAAAGCAACCGATAAGGTGCAAATTAAATACGCATAAAAATGATATTTTTTTGTATTGATTCCAGCATGTCTTGATGCTGAAGAATTACTACCAATAGCATAAATATACAAACCCAATTTAGTATTATTTATAACCAATGTAAGCAATACAAAAAACAAAATAAAAATTATCATACTCATTTGAAAAGTTCGAAAATATTCCATCCAAAGACTGTCAATCCAACCTCCAAGAGGCATTAAAAATTCTGGCAAGCTATTATTTAAGTAGCCATCAGACAACCACGATAATGGATTAAATCTACCAAAATATTCAAAAGTGTGGTCTAACCTAGGAGTAGCAACTGCTCCCGTACTTAGGTGCCCAACACCTCTCCACAGAGATAGACCAGCCAAAGTCACAATAAATGCTGGCATACCCCAATATGCAATAAACATTCCATGCAAACTTCCCACCATGACTGCAATCATGAAACCAAAACTAATCGCAATCCACGGATCAACACCCCAGAATGAGGCTACATAACCCATCAGAGCAGCAATTAAACCCATAACTGAACCTACAGACAAATCGATACCCGCAGTAAGTATGACCAGGGTCATGCCACCAGCTATAACTCCGACAGCTGCAGCATTATTAAAAATAGTCATAATATTACTAATATGTAGAAAAGGACGCCCATCAGTTGATAATTCAATAGCAAAAGAAAGCACAATAATTGCTATTAACGCACCAGACCACTCATAATTAAAAAAACGAATTAATTTTGTAATCAAAGAATTGAGAAGTTGGTCAGTTTTCATAAAGATTCTCTTTTTAAATTAAAAATGACAGCTTCTGAGAATTTAAATAACATATAAGGCTAGATTATTTAGTAATAAATATCAAAAAAAAGAACACAATATATGAAATCAACGTAATTTCATAAAGAACTTTTAGTTCCTTATTTTTGGTAATCATAATTTTAAGTATTTTGTTAAATAATTTTAAATGTTTCTGAGATAACTAATAGCCTTTCAAGGAGAATAGAAAAGCTATTAGTCTCAGATGATTGAACTACTTACATTCCAATCATATCTTTATAAGCTTGAACTGTTGCAGGTGTTACTAGAAAAAAGCCTGTATCAATACGACTTTTAACTGCTTTACCTTGAACAGCAGCTACTGCCGCTTTTACACCTTGATAACCCATTTGGTATAACATTTGTGCAGTGTCAACATGAACCCAACCAGCTTCCATTGCTTCAATTGCATCGCCTGCGCCATCAAATCCTACTAGCTTGATTTGGCCTGCTTTGTAACCAAGATTTTCCAACGCAGCTTTGGCACCCATAGTTCCACCATCCCATGCATTAGCAATCATCTTAACATCACTATTAGCGTTAAGAACTGCTTCTACACCAGATTGAGCTTCATCAGAATTCCACTGAGTAGGTACAATTAATACTTTACTATCTGGACGTGCACTAGCGAACGCACTCAAAAATCCGTCACGTCTTTCTTGACCTGTAGTTTGAGCTTGGTTACCAGTTACATAAATGATGGTGTCACCATTAGCAACCAAAGTAGCAGCAACCGCTCCTTGAACTTTAGCAACTGCTAGATTATCAGTAGCTACAAAAGAGGTTACTTCTGCACCAGTAACACCAGTATCTACAGCAATTATAGGAATACCAGCATTCATAGCATCTTCTACTGCAGGAGCAATTCCTGCAGAATCTACAGGCGCAATAGCAATAGCGGAAGCTTTTTGATTAACTAGATTTTCAAAAACCTCTAGTTGACTTGATAAATCACCTTGAAAAGAAGGGCCGACAGTTATTAGATTCACTCCTTCCTCATTAGCGGCATCAGCCGCTCCTTGGTTAATCATCATCCAACCAGCATTGGTAGCCGATTTGGTGACATAACCTATTGAAATTTGTGCAATAGTCATTGTTGAAAATGCAAGCACAACAATAGTTACACACAGTTTTATATAATTTTTCATTTTAATTTAACTCCTAGTTTTATTGTTTTGTTATATAATACTAACTAAATCAAATTGATTTAGTAAAATAGATTATAATGCAATTTATACGTTAGTGTAATATTTTTTTAATTTATTTATATAATTGCGAACTAAAGGCAACAAAATATGACTAAACAACCCACTCCCAACGTACTAGAAACAAATAATTTGTGTAAAAACTATGGCGGTATTGAAGCATTAAAGAATGCTAATTTCTCTATGAAAAAAGGAGAAACCATTGCAATCGTCGGTGATAATGGCGCAGGAAAATCAACATTTGTAAAAAACATTACTGGAGTTGAACAGTCCACTTCAGGTACTGTGAGATTTTTTGGTGAAGAAGTAAATTTTGAAAACCCTTTCGAAGCAAGAAGGGCTGGAATAGAAACTGTTTATCAAAATCTCGCACTAATCGACTTTTTAAATGTAACTGAAAATATGTTTCTTGGTAGAGAACTAACTTTCTTTAATTTTGGATTATTTAGTTGGCTAAATAAGAAAAAAATGAAAAAGGAGGCTAAAAAACTACTGTCAAAGACAAATGTCCATATAAATAATCTAGATCAAAAGTTAGTTAATATGTCTGGCGGTCAACGTCAATGTATAGCTATTGCTAGAGCAGCTGGATGGGGAGAAAAATTAATTATTATGGATGAGCCCACTGCAGCTTTAGGCGTCAAAGAAACTTCGGCGGTTGAACAGATAATCCAAGGCTTAAAGGAAAGACAAATTCCTGTATTAATTATTAGTCATAATTTGCGCCAAGTTTTTGACTTGGCTGACAAGATTTGTGTATTTAGACAAGGGAAAATTGTTTCCATTATGGATACTAAAGATGTAACCGAAGAACAAGTAGTATCTAAAATTACTGGAGCAATAGCTTAATAATATGAATGGAACATTACACTCTCATCGTGGGAGTAATCAAGGAAGTTTAAAGCAATATAACGAAAATACAATTATAAGTTTATTGCGTCAACAAGGGCCTTTAGCTAAGGCTGAAATAGCACGTATAACTCAATTAACGCCACAAACTGTATCTTTAATTTTTAAACGTTTTATAAAGCAAAATATAGTGTTACAAGAAGATTATATATATGGAAAAATGGGGCAACCTTCAGCGCCTTTCAGCCTCAATCCTGAAGCTTCGTTTTCTATTGGGATAAGTATTGGAAGACATGAGTTAGATATATCATTAATTGACTTTAAGTGCAAAATTCTTAAGCAATATTCGTTGAGATACGATTATCCTGATGTACAAATTGTTATTAAAAAGATTGCTAAATCACTAAAAAAAATATTTGATAATTTATCATCAATTCAAAAACAAAGACTGGTTGGAATTGGCATCGCACAACCAGATAAAATAAGTAAATGGGGAGAGGTTTTCGGAATTGATAGTAATGTCCTTAGTCAGTGGGATGATGTCAATATAATTAATGAAATAAAGACACTTGCTCCGCAATATGAAGTAATCAGAATGAATGATGTTTATGCAGCATGTCTAGCAGAACTGTTTTTAGGGAATACTAATAAACATCCTAATTTCCTATACATCTATTTAGGAACTTTTATTGGTGGCGCCATAGTCATAAATGGACAACTATTTAACACTGACCAGTTAAATACATCATCCATTGGAACTATTCCAATACACACAGCCAGTGGCCATCGACAATTAATAGGGGTAGCATCATTAAACTCCCTAGAACAGGATTTGAAAAAAACTGGATTCGACCCAAAACTTCTAATTATGGAGAAAGAATTACCGCCAGCAGTACGACTAATGTTCGACTCTTGGTTAGAACATGCTCTTGAAGGGATAAAATGGTCTATAGTCTCAGTCAATTCTGTTATAAGTACTAATCAAGTTGTTATAGATGCACATTTAAGTAAAACTCTAATAGCCGAAATAAACATAAAACTAACAAATTTACTTGACGATTTTCATTGGGAGGCTACCGAACCTACAACTGTCGAAAGCGGCTCAATTGGGAAACAAGCTAGAGCTTTAGGCAGTGCAATAATTCCATTTAATAGTGTATATGGATTATCACAAAGTACACTCTTAAAATAAGTTAATTATTGGATAAACAAAAAACACAAAGACTCCTTTTACTACTAATAAATTAGACAAGTTTTTAAAGTCCAAACTCTATAGAAGACGAGCGCCATTCTCAACAGGCATATCGGGTTCTGCCAAAACTACAGATTTATCTTGGTTATAGAAACCTAAAACCAAGCATTCACTC
>CAZOEZ010000043.1:0-5469 GCA_964578995.1 uncultured archaeon | reverse complement strand
AGAAATTGTGGTCAAATACCGAATATTTCAGAAAAGAAGTTCAATCAATGGGATTCGATACTGGCGTATCCGAAACCCCGATTATCCCTGTAATGTGTGGTGAATCTCACAAAGCAAAAGAATTGAGTGCAAATTTATTGGAAATGGATGTATTTGCATTGCCTATTGTTTTCCCAATGGTTGCCCCAGATAAGGCTAGAATTAGAGTTATGGTGAGTGCTGGATTAGAAAAAGAAGATTTAGATGTAGCACTTAATGCCTTTGAAAAAGGCGGTAAATCCGCAGGAATCATCTGAAAATATTGAGTGAGGACGACTGGAAGGACAAGCTAACACCAGAACAATACCAAGTTTGTAGATGTAGTGCTACAGAACCTCCATTTGATAACGAATATTGGGATTGTAAGGATAGTGGAAAATATCATTGTGTTTGCTGTGACGAAATATTGTTTGATTCAGAACATAAATTTGATTCAGGAACTGGATGGCCTAGTTTTTTCAAACCTGCAACTGAAGAAATAATCGGCGAAAAAGAAGATGTTGCGTTTGGAATGAGACGCGTAGAGGTAATTTGCTCAAATTGTGATTCTCATTTAGGACACTTGTTTGATGACGGACCGCACCCCACTGGATTGAGATACTGTATCAACTCAGCTTCTCTAAAATTAAAATGAGTGGAACTGCTTTTCAAAAGAAAGTCTGGGATGAAATAGACAAAATACCTCGTGGAAAAGTAATTACTTACGGTCAAATTGCTAAGAATATTGGAAAACCTAAAGCTGCAAGAGCTGTCGCGAATGCTTGTGGGGCAAATCCAAATCCTATTGTTGTTCCATGCCACCGTGTGATTAGATCGGATGGTGAACTTGGAGGTTATAGTGGACCTGGTGGAATTAAGCAGAAAAGAAAATTATTAGAAAATGAAGGATATTTAATCTGAAATTTCGCTTAACCAAGCTCCACCAAAAACAAAAACTGCATTGTAAAGAACTAACAACATAAAAGCTAATTCAAAATCAGATGAACCTGAAATTAAAGAATCAGTACACCTAATTGCAGCCTCAATTACTGTAAATAATAAGATAGGTATTGCAAAAAGAGAAGTAATCATCCAGCCACCATGCAAGGGTGTAGCTGTGCTTGCAGCTAAAGTACCAACTGCTGAAAGACCGATACAACCTACTAAGACGACCAAATAAGACAAAAATAGATTGTCGCCAAATTGATTTTCAAAAAGAATAACGTAAATAATCACAATAACGGTACTAAGAATCCAAAGAAGAAACAACGAACCCATCATTCGTCCTAAGAAAAGCTGATACCTAGAGATTGAAGATAATTTTAGAAGTTCAAATGTACCCCTTTCAGATTCTCTTGTAGAGATATGTGTAATCAATCCTAAGCCAGTAAGCAAGATTGATGACCAAAGTATGCCTGAACCCTCTAACAACGAATTCTCATACATTGAAAATTTAAATGACATAAGAATCATAAAAGACAACATAGCTGATGCTACTATCCCTTGAAGTGAACGAAATTCAACCTTTAGTTCTTTCCTTATAAGAACAATTATTGGATTCATACTATCTCACCTCTTTCAAGTTTTATAGTTCTAGTTGAATACGAAGGTGTCTGATGAGAAACAATAACAATACTGCAACCATCCTTACTGTATTTTATCAATAATTCTTCCAGTATTTCAATTCCTTTTGCGTCAAGTCCTGTAAATGGTTCATCCAACAGTAGGACTGTTGGAGAATGAGAAATGGCCATAGCAAAGCCTAGCCTTTGAATCATACCTCTTGAATAATTTCCAGACAAATCATCGCTAAAAGAAATAAGACCTACTTGTGCTAAAAAATTTCTTGCTGTGGATTCCGCGTCACTAATCGAATTAAGCTCTAACCATAACCTTAGATTTTCTACGCCTGTTAATTCAGGATAAAAAGGTGGATTGTGGGAAAGGTAACCAATACGAGAACGAATTTCTTCAGGATCACTCCTCAAATCAAAACCATCGATTTCAGCTGTACTATAATTATCTGGACTATCTAAGGTATTAATTGTACGTAACAGGGTGGTTTTTCCGCAGCCATTATTTCCAATTAATGTTACAATTTCACCAGATTCAATATCTAAATTTAAGCCCCTCAGAACTTTTTTAGGTCCAAATGATTTGAAGAAAGCGCGTAGCTTAAGCATCTAAACCAATTCAAGGCTATATTTTTCAGCTGCAGCTGCAGGATTATCTGAAAGATAAATTCCTCGCCCTACAATTATGTAATTTGCACCTGCTTTCACTGTTTCTTTAGAATTACCGCCTTGTGCCCCCACACCAGGAGATATTATTTCCAAATCACCCACTAATTCTCTAACTTTAGAAACATCCTCAGGTCTAGTTGCTGGTGCTACTACTCCAGTTGCTCCTACTTCTAATGCAAGTGAACAAAATCTTTCTATGTCAAAGAACTCTCCACCCATAGGATGCGACATTGTGATAACTATATACAAATCTTTTGTGGAATCGACTTCTCTTATTGCCTTAAGCGACTCAGGTCCTGGAAAAGCATGAGCTATAATTCCTGATGCTCCGGCATTGAAAACTGCTTCTGTGATAAGGCGATTTGTATTTGGTATATCTGCCACTTTGAAATCACAAATTACTGGACTAAATTTTGATATTTCGGTTACAATTTCAAGACCTGCAGATAAAACTAAAGGATAATTTATCTTTATTTTAGCAACAAAAGGTGCTACACTTCTAGCTACATCTAGAGCTCGAGCTGGGTCTGTTTCATCCAGGGCGAGCACGAGACGTGAGGCCATTAAATCTCTAACTTCCCAGTCAGCACGGAAACTGCATACTTTAGCTCAGCCACCGCTGCTACTGCTTCTCTCTTTACCTGGAAAAGATCCTGGGGTTCCATCTCCTTGCCTAGGTTGGACTCAACGAACATCATTTTTTCCAAACTGCGTTCGATAGTGTCTACAATAATTTGGCTTCGTGCGGAACGTCGTAAACCTTCTTCATCAATCTTATCATCGGCCATAGCACAAGCTCACAACTGGAGTAGGATATAACCATTTGGCTATGTCCAAGACACTAAATTACTAAGATATTTATGCTAAATCTTCTCTAGTAAATAATGAGAGGCCGATAGGCTCCCTAGGGAGGACTGCCTTTCCTTTAGCTACAATTGTCTTTATTCCTGCTTTAGGTGCTAAATCAACTAAATGAGGAGTTATGACTCCATCCATAATTAATGTGTCAACACCATTGTTTTTGTGAGATTCTAAAACCTCAGGAAGTCCAACAATTAGGACCTCATCGGCTAGTTCTTCACCCATCAACAATCTTGCATTCTTTGAACCGTCGAGTTGATCAAGCTGTTCTAGAAAAATGGGACTGGCTGCAGTAGCAGCTTCTTTAGCGGGAGCTGCTACTTTAGCAGGTTTAGCTGCTGCTTTAGCAGGTTTAGCTTTTGCACTTACACTAGATTTCTTAGGTTTAGATTTCTCTTCGCCACCAGGTCTTGCCCATTTATTTTGCTCCATAAACAATTCAGCTGTAACCTTATCTCTCAAAGATTTCATGATTTGTTTGTGTGTCAAATACTCAACTTCTGTATTTTCAGGTGCTCTAGCAATGAAATCAATCTCTGCTACCTGCAATAATTCCTGAATTATCATCTGACCTCCGCGGTCACCATCGACAAAAGCTGTAACGGTCCTTTCTTTACTAAGATCTTTGACTTCTTTAGGGATATTGGTACCTTCTACGGCTACTGAATTCTTTATTCCATGTTTCAATAGATTTAGAACATCGCCTCTACCCTCTACTACAATAACTGCGTCACTAGATTCTACATTAGGTCCTGCTGGCAACTTACCTTTGAAACGAACAATTTCTTCGGTTTGAAGAACTTGTCGAACTGTGTCGGTGATTGTTGATCCGGCACTCCTAGAGTCCTTAATCAAATTAATCAATAAAGAACGGGCTCTTTCAATTATTACTTCACGTTTAGTTGAACGGCTATCTTCCAATGATGTTACTTTGACTGTTGCCTTACATGGGCCAACTCTTTCTACAGTCTCCAAAGCCGCTGCAAAAACAGACGTTTCAACTTGATCCATACTAGAAGAAATTACTATTTCTCCCGTAGACTTGCCTTTATCGCTTTTTACATCAACTTCTACACGGCCCATACGTCCGCTTTTCTGAAGATCACGAAGATCTAATTCATCACCTAATAATCCTTCTGTTTGACCAAAAACGGCCCCTACTACATCTGATTTATTTACTACACCATTCGCTCTAATTGAAGCTCGAATAACGTATTTACTACTTGTTGGGTCTATATTCATATTACCATCTCTTTTGTGTTTAACCTTTGAACCAAGGGCGGGTTAATTCTGTTTCTAATGCCTATGTATAAATCCAAAGGCAGATTTGTGAATTGGTTACCGTCAATGGCCCTAAGGCCTACATTCTGCTGATGTAGACTGTTATTAAAGTTAGCGGTGATGTTTTATGCATCCCTATTCGTGCTAAATTAGTGCATTCCGTTACATTGATAGCTCAGCCACGTAGCAAACATCCCATGGTAAAAACTGGAGCGCTAAAATCAGGAAGGTTTGAAACCAAAAATAGAGGTACTTTTGGTTTGCTTTGGTTTACAGATTTTGGAGAAAAGTTTTGGGAAGCTTGTACCACAGTAGATGATGACGCTAAAATCAAATTAAGAGAAAGTGGGTTTGATGAAATGAACTGGAGTATTTCATTTCGTTTTGCTGGATTCAAAGCTAGACTCACATCAATGAAATACAAAGGCTTCTTTGGGAAGCCTAGAAATTCTCTTATTGAACTTAAATTAGGTTCAGAAAATCCTAATGATTTGAGAATGTTTTTACAAGCATTATCTTCTAAATTTGATAAGCCACCCTGGATTCTAAACAACTGGAAAAAGGCGGAATTGAAATTTGGAATGAGTAAAGATGATGTGATAAACTCATGGTCAGACGCAATGGGTAGAGATCTTGCAAGTGAAAAAGCCGAAAAGAAAAGTTGGTCGGAATCTATCTTTGGTTCTAAGGAAAAGCAAGAAATTCTGGAAGATGACGCAGAAGTTGAAATATTTGAAAATCAAGAAGGTGAAGAAGTTAGAATGAAGATACATGGATCTCTAGAAGTAGAAGGAGATGAATATGCAATCATGTCCTATGCTGACAGTTTCAGTTCCGAATTTGAAATTATGAAAATTAAACGTGGACGGGGTAACAGTGTATCTTACTCCAATGTAGATGATGATGAACTATACGATGACCTTAGCGAAGCTGCCGCACAACATTTGGAAGCAAGTGGTGTACTATAACAAAACTAGTTTTTGGAATAGCAAAACCATGCTTATATTTGACGGGCCGGTAGATCAGCCCGGAAGATCGCCGCCTTCGCAAGGCGGAGGCCGCGGGT
>CAZOEZ010000042.1:0-5560 GCA_964578995.1 uncultured archaeon | reverse complement strand
ACTGGAGAAAAACTGGTCAAAGAAGAAAACATACCTGCAAACGTGAAGATTCTAGAATCGACACCTGTTGGAAGATATGGAGTTAGATTCTCTTTTGATGACCCCAGTCTTGGAGCTGGTGCAGGAATATACACATTTTCATTCTTACGTAAAATAGGAGAAGAAGCTGTTGAGAAAGCATCTTTTGATGTCTAAAGCACAACAAATCTTATTAATTAGCATGAAGGTCAAAGTAATATGTTAGCACAGGAGATTCGAATACGTGGTGAACCAACAGCAGATCCACAAAAATGTAGATTTGTGCTAGATGGTGAAGTGCTTTCAAGGGCTTCAATGTCTTTCAACCGCGAATCAAACACTGACAATTCTCCTTTAGCTAAGAAACTTTTGGAATTACCATATATTACCCAAGTAAATATTGCAGGGCAAGTTGTAACATTAACTGGAGACAATGTAGAGAGCTGGCCTGCTATCGGTAAAGAAATTGGTAGTGTAATTAGAGATCAAATGAAAAGTGGAGAAGCTCCAGTTACTGAAGTCGCAATTGATATAGGTAATAATGAATTATTTGATCAAGTAAATGAATTGATTAAGAATGATATAAATCCAGGCATTGCGTCACATGGTGGTGTAATTACTCTTCACAATGTTTCTGATGGAAAAGCATACGTAACTATGGGGGGCGGATGCCAAGGATGTAGCGCCTCAAGCATTACTTTGAAACAAGGTGTTGAATCATATATTGTAGCAAAAGTTGATGGAGTAAAGGAAATTGTTGATATGACTAATCATTCCGAAGGCGTAAATCCATATTATACTGAACCTCTCCCTCAACAATCCACCGGCGGCAGTTGTGGAAGTGGCTGTGGTTGCAGTAGTGGTAGTTCAAGTCAGAACAATGGTGGCGATTGCGGTTGCTAATAAACCATTAAATTTAACTAACAATCAGTTTTAATACTTGCATTATATTACCATTATATCTTTACAAGATATCATGACCGAAGAGACAAAATCATCTGAAGAATCCATAGAGGAAGAAGAAGTTGAAGAGATTACTGAAGATGATGAAAATAACACTGAAAATGTAGAAAATATAGAATTTGAAGATGCAGATAGTAAACCTGATTTACCCATTGACTATGAAAAAAAACTTGGTGAAGAAGATGAGGGAGAAATAGAAGAACCCTTTGTAAAAAGAAACATAAAGAAAACTATAACTTATCTAGATGGGAAAAGTCGGAGAGTAGTAAGTGGAACTCTGATTCTTTTCACTATAAATATAATCAATTTTATTGCATGGAATTTTACACACTGGGAAGAATTACAATATTTAGGAACTTTCCTCTCATTTGCTCTATTATTGGCATGTGCAGCCGGAGTTTTGATATCATATAATGTTTACAATTCTGACTTAGCAAAAAACGATGACATTCGACTCTCAGGCCTTATATTATCAAGCGGCAGTGTTTTGGCAACAGTATTTTTCATGCTTTATGAGATTAGTCAGAATCCCTGTTTGTTAGAGTATGTTGCTGCTGGTAGTGAAAAAAGCTGTGATTCTGTAAAAGTTGACTCTTTAAGATCTGTAACAACTATTGCAGTCTACACTGGAAGTTTGGGGATTGTTATGCTAATTTATGGATTAGGACTTCTAAGAAAACCACTGATTCCGTATGCTTTGGCAATTGCCTTTGGTGGTTCTTTAATACTTACAATTGTTCTACTTATGTCTGCTTTTGAATGGGTAGAAGAATCTGTCTGGCTCCTATTACTGCCTTTATTATTCTTAGGAATGGGATTGGCAGGTCTTCATCACAGAAGATATCAGTTAGCAGGTTTTGTAATCGGTTGTTACATTTCTGGATTAGCTGGAATTGGATGGTTAATTGAACCAAATCTTGCCTCAGGCGGTTTCCTAGGCGGGGGGCTTCCAATGACTGGATCGGGTTTACTATTCATCCTGAGAAGAACCGACCGTGAAGCAAGAGAAAAAATGCTAAATGAGGCTCAAGAATTTCTAGATACTGGATATCCTAGTAGATCACTAGATGCTTCTAACCGCTTGATGAGACGAGCTCAGCAGGATGGGGTTTTGATGCAAGATGCACGAATGTGGCTCAGTAAAGCTAGAGCACTTACTGGGCACAGAGAATATGAAAGATCTATAACCTATTATTCTATGGCCTTAGAAATTGAAGAACAAAATGAAAATATATGGTTTGAAAAAGGTAAATTGCACCGGAAACTAAAACAATGGAATGAAGCTGAGAATTGCTTCCAAAATGCAACCGAAATTAGCTATACATTTGGTGATGCATGGCTAAAACTTGCCCAGACCAAAGAACGACTTGAAAAATTAGATGAGGCTGAAGACAATTACCATATTGCCTTAGAATTAGAATGTGATCATGGGCTTGCATATCTAGGATTGGGGAGAGCTCAATCAAAACTGGGTAAAGTCAAGGAGGCTTTGAAATCTGTCGAAAAATCAATTGCAAGTATGAATGAGGATTATAGGCCCTATATGGTTAGAGGCGATATTTACTTTGGATTAGGTGATTATGAAAGAGCAGATTCTAAAGGATATTCAAAAGCTGTCAAAATTAGACCTGACTTGAAACGTGGATGGAGAAAGCTAACAAAAGTTTACAGAGCACAGGATAAAAACGAATTATTGATTATGTCACTTTCAAGAATCATAGAAATAGATTCTGATGATGAAATCGCATTGTGGGAGAGAGCTGAAGCCCATTTTGAAGCTAAGAAATTAGGAGATGCTATGGGGGATGTCCACAAATTATTAGCAATCAATCCTGGAAATCAAAAAGCTAGGAAATTCAAAGCCCAGATTTTAGAAAAACTAGATACCAGAGAGTGGGACTGATGTTCAAATTAAGGATAAGAAACCTCAATGAATCTTATGGTGGAGGAAAAGAACACCTAGTAGCAGATTTTCTACAAGCTATTGGATTTTTAGGAACAGATGGTCCCAAAGCAAAAGAAACAAAGAGAGCAAAAACCGGAATTTTATTATTTACAAAATGCTTGATTCCAAATCCTAGAAAATCATGGACTACTTCCGAAATAGCAAAAGAATTGGGAGTGCCTTTACAAGGAATCTATAGGCATTTGCAATGGTTGCGTGAGGTAGGATTTTTAACAGAAGATTTTCCCGGAAAGGCTGAAGACCCAAAAAAAGTTAGATTGTGGCATTATGACTTAGAAAAATCTTGGTCGGGTGTCGAAAATAGAGCCCGAATTTGCTTAGAAACTTATAGAGAAATTGTGACCAATCTAAATGACAATCTCAAAGAAGCTAAAGATACTATTCCTGAAGGAATGATAATTCTGGATAAGGAAGAAGCTTTTGAAATAGACTTAAGAGAAATAAGAAGAGACGAAGAACAAAACTATGAAACCGACTTAAGCGCAATTGGAAGAGGAATCGGACTATTATCAAATCACCATTATCCCTATCATGAATCAATGCCATACAAAATTTTAGATGAATGTTTTTTTCAAAGACCAGATCGAGCTTGGACAGCTGAAGAAATTGCTGCATGGATTGAAACTACAAGACCAACTGCGTACAGACACCTAAATCGCCTAATTTCTTTAGGATTGATTGAACGATGTAGAGCTGCAGACGGAGGGCCGCCTACCAGTGCTTTCCACCTACGCTATGGTTCTCTTAAGAAAGGCTGGCAGAAAATAGAAACTCAAATTGAATTAGTTCTAGATAAATATAGAAAAACCATTAGTCAATTAAAGGAAAATTAATGAATCACCATCCTGCCAACAATGTAATACCTAAAGGAGATTATCTCAAAGGTAAAAATATCTGGTTAGGAATTACTGGCTCAGTCTCATGTGTAGAAACGATTGGTATTACTAGGGAACTTCTGAGATATGGGGCCAATGTAACTATTGTTGCAAATCGTGCTGCACTGGAACTAGTCGGTGAAAAAGCACTAGAATTTGCCTGTGGAAAACCCATAATCAAAGAAATTACTGGACAAGTTGAACATGTTATCGCAGGATATGAAGCAGACTTGCTCATGATAAGTCCCTGCTGCGCCACTAGCCTTGGCAAAATGGCAAATGGAATTGGAGATAATCCTCCCATGTTAGTTGCTTTGACATGTATAGGGGCCAAAACACCTATTGTTGTCACTCCAGCAATGGATAAGAATATGGCCAATTCAAAGATTGTTCAAAAAAATATTAAAGCAGTCAGAAAATTTGCTACAATAATTGATCCATTGATGATTGAAGGTAAAGCTAAATTGCCTTCCAAAGAAAGAATTGTTGCTGAAGTTTGTAAGATGGCTGGTCCCAGAAAATTAACTGGCAAAAAAATTTTGATTATTGGGGGTGGAAGTAGCGAGCCTATTGATGATGTTAGAGTTATAACAAATAAATCGAGTGGATTTATGGCAACTTCTTTGTCTGAAACTGCCTTTGCAATGGGTGCAGAAGTTGAGCTATGGTTAGGCAATGCTATTCACGAACCGGGTGAATGGATTAAAACAAACCGATTTTCGACTCTAACGGAATTGAAGAAGATGGTAAAGAGAATGAAACCGTATGACGCTGTAATCATGCCTGCGGCACTTTCTGATTTCATACCGTCTCAAACAAAAGGGAAATTGAACTCTTCGAAATCAATTACTCTAAAAATGAAGAAAGCACCAAAGATAATCAGTAGTGTCAGAAAAAAACATAAAGGATTGTTGTATGCTTTCAAACTCGCATCGCGAATTAGTGATTCTGAATTAATTAAAAAAGCTGAAACCTTGCTAAAGAATTCAGATTGTGTTATTGCTAACTATTCAGATGCCATGGGCTCAAAAGATAGCAAAGTAGCTATCGTAGACAAACAAAACAGTGAGTGGGTAACTGGATCTAAAAGGGATATTTCAAAAAGAATTTTAGAAAAGATAGCCTCAGAAATCTAAGTTTTGACTTTTTGTAGTACTCTTAAATTAACTTTGAACAATGCATTGCGGGCTGTATCTTCAGGTACATGTTCGATTATACCTTGAACATGTAATGACTCTATTACAAGACTACCATGGTATGTAGCTTCTCTAGGCTTTAGTCCAAATTCTCTAATCAAATGACGCTCAATAACTCGTTTAGCTGTTGTTGAATGACCGGGATAATAGGTTTCCTTTAGCATTTCAATAACAGATGCAGTTCTTATTACAAGATTCTTTGCTTTCTCTTTCATTATCCTTTGTTGTTCGTCTGTCATTACCCTTTCTTCTTCGTCCAAAATTTCCTCTATAGCTGTCTATTCAGCTGAAAGGTGTCGTAATAAGTGTATGCCTTGCTTAATTCTAAAACCCCCTGTTAAAGTAGTAAATGTAAGCCGAGGTCGCTTAGCCTGGTATAGCGCGGGCCTGGAAAGCCCGTGGGAGCAATCCCTCGCGAGTTCAAATCTCGCCCTCGGCGCCAGGACTCTTTTCGACGACGTTCGCTTGGCTGTTCACGTCGTTTTGGGCTCATATGTCAATTACTCCAGATTTTATTAATTCTATAATTACATAAACCAAGC
>CAZOEZ010000041.1:2182-5773 GCA_964578995.1 uncultured archaeon | reverse complement strand
TTATAATCAATTTTATATAGAGGCCGGAGTAGACAACCTCAGGTTGCCTACTGCCTGTGAAAAACAACGCATCGTAGGCTTACCTATCGCAAAAGTGGAGTAAAGAAATGTCGATTGGAATTGAACCTTTAGGTGAGATGGTTCTCATAGAACTAGAGCAAGCAGCTGAGAAGACAGCTAGTGGATTTATGCTACCAGAAGCTGCAAGAGAGAAAATGAACGTTGGAACGGTTGTTGCAGCAGGCCCTGAGTCTGAGAATGTTAAGGCAGGGGACAAAGTAGTTTACAAAAAATACGCAGGAACAGAATTAACCTGGGCAGACACAGAATATCTTCTGGTAAAGTCAGAGGATCTTCAAGCAAAAGTCAAGTGAGGTAAAAAATGGCAAAACAGATGATTTATGGTGAAGAAGCAAGAAAGAAGTTGTTAGATGGGATAACTGCTGCAACTGATGCAATTAAGGTCACATTAGGGCCCAAAGCAAGAACGGTAGTATTGGACAAGTCCTTTGGAAGTCCAACAATTATTAACGATGGAGTTACAATTGCTAAAGATATAGAATTACCAGATGCTTACGAGAATATGGGTGCTCAACTAGTTAAAGAAGTAGCTAGCAAAGCTCAGGATAATGCAGGAGATGGGACATCCACTGCTGCAATATTAGCCCAATCACTTTCAGCATATGGTCTAAGAAATGTCTCTGCAGGAATGTCTCCTGTTAATCTCAGGAGTGGTTTTGATAAGGCAATAGAAACGGTAGTTTCCGAATTAAAGTCAGCATCTAAACCGGTTGTTTCTGGGGAAGTTATTGAACAAGTTGCTTCTATCTCGGCTAACAATGATTCTGAAATTGGAAGTTTAATTGCAAATGCAGTTGAAAAAGTAGGTCATGATGGAATTATAACGGTTGAAGAGGCAAAGTCGATGGAGACAAGTCTCAAAGTCGTAGAAGGTATGGAATTCGATAAGGGCTATGTTTCACCTTATATGATTACAGATCGCGAAAAGAGGGAAGCTGTCTTAGAAAACCCTAAGATTTTATTCACAGATCATTCTATTTCATCTGCACAAGATTTGATTCCAGCATTAGAGGTGGCAGTAAAGCAAAGTAAATCACCACTTTTGGTTGTTTCGAAGGATTTAGAAGGAGAAGCATTAGCTACTTTGGTTCTTAATGTAGCATCAAAGGTCGTTAAAGCGTGCGCCGTCAAAGCTCCAGGTTTTGGAGATGAGCAAGGAGAACAGTTAGAGGATTTAGCTATTTTGACAGGAGGAACTGTTATGGTTAAAGACCAAGGTTCCGAATTAAAAGATATTACAGAGATGCATCTTGGAACGGCTGAAAAAGTAATTATCGGTAAAAATAAAACAACGATAATTTCTGGTGGTGGTGATAAGAAAGGTATAGATCAAAGAGTTTCTATTCTTAGAAGTCAAGCAAAAGTTTCGACTAGTAAATGGGACAAAGAGAAGTTAGACAAGCGCATTGGACGTTTGAGTGGCGGTGTTGCAATTCTTGAGATTGGTGCTGCTACAGAAACTGAGATGAAGGAGAAGAAAGCCCGTGTTGACGATGCATTGAATGCTACACGAGCTGCAATGGCTGAAGGTGTTGTAGCTGGTGGTGGTGTTGCATTACTACGAGCTTCAGAATCACTGGACAAAGTTGCAGGTAAGTTGTCGGATGAAGAATCAGTAGGTGTGAAGATAGTAAGAGATGCTCTTGCAATTCCATCACGTCAAATAGCTGAAAATGCAGGTGAAGATGGTTCGGTAGTTGTTTCAAAAATTAAAGAAGGAAAAGGAAATTTCGGATTTAATGCACGAACAAATACTTATGAAGATTTGATGAAGGCAGGAGTTGTAGATCCAGTTAAAGTAACCAGAAATGCAATTCAAGCAGCGGGTTCTATAGCTGGTTTAGTACTAACCACTGAAACCTTAGTCTCAGACATCCCAGAAGAGAATGGCGGCGGAATGCCAGCCATGCCAGATATGGGTGGAATGGGCGGCATGGGTGGAATGGGCGGCATGATGTAAGGATTTTATCCTCTAATATCAATCAGTCTTTTCAAAACGGCATCGGCGTGACCTTTAGCTTTTACTTTAGTCCAAGCCTCAGCTATGTTCCCATTTGGATCAATCAAATAGGTAGTTCTTACAACGCCCATGTATGTTTTACCATACATTGATTTTTCTTGCCAAACACCGTAATCAGATAACATGCTCTTTTCACCGTCAGCTAGAAGATCAATCTTCAGTCCATGTTTATCAATAAATTTGCAGTGCTTAGCCTCATTATCAGGACTTACACCTAAGATTAAGGTTTCATTTTTTTCAAAATCGTTTTTCAACTCTGTAAAATCCTTTGCTTCAACAGTACAGCCAGGCGTATCATCCCTAGGATAAAAGTAAACAACTAACCATCTACCTGCAAAATCATCTAATCTTACACTATCTCCATTTTGATTAGGCAAAGTGAAGTTCGGTGCTTTCTTTCCTACTTCCAACATCATAAGGGGATATTTCCATGCTTGCGTTTTGGCCTTTCTTCTCTTTTGTTGCCGTATCTTTCTAAGGCGATTAGCAATTCTTTACGCGTATCTCTAGGAAAAATCACTCTGTCAATATAACCCATTTCAGCAGCTATATACGGCGATGCAAATTTTTCTTTGTATTCTTCTGTCAATTCTTGATGCATTTTTTCAGGATCCTCAGCCTCCTTTATTTCTTTTCTGAAGATAATATTGACAGCACCTTCAGAGCCCATTACAGCAATTTCAGCCGTCGGCCAAGCCACATTTAGATCTGCACGTATGTGTTTTGATGACATAACATCATATGCTCCACCGTAAGCTTTCCTAGTAATAACTGTCAATTTTGGAACCGATGCCTCGGAAAAGGCATACAATAATTTTGCTCCATGTCGAATTATACCGCCATGTTCTTGTTCAGTTCCTGGTAAAAAACCAGGAACATCAACAAAGGTTACCAAAGGAATGTTGAAAGCGTCGCAGAAACGCACGAATCTTGCCGCCTTCATTGATGCATCAATATCCAGACAACCGGCTAAAACGGACGGTTGATTTGCTACAATACCAACAGGCTGCCCTCTTAATCTTGCAAAGCCCGTGATAATATTCTTTGCCCAATAAGGCTGTAATTCGAACAAATTTTCATCAAAGATTAGATTGATTACGTCACGAATGTCGTATGGTTCATTAGAATTATCTGGAATACTAGCGTCCAACTCCTTTATACTTTCTATTTCCTCTTTATTATATTCGATTATAGGGGCTCCTTCAGCATTATTTTGAGGGATGTATCCCATTAATTCTCTTAGCGAATCAAATACATCTTCTTCCGATTCACAGGCTAGATGAGCAACTCCAGATACCGAATTATGTGTCATTGCCCCCCCCAAATCTTCAAAGGTTACATCTTCATGAGTTACAGTTTTAATCACGTCAGGTCCCGTAATGAACATGTGGCTGGTGTTTTTCACCATCAGTGTAAAATCAGTCATTGCTGGGCTGTAAACTGCACCACCGGCACAGGGTCCCAGAATTAAGGAAAATTGAGGAATTACT
>CAZOEZ010000041.1:0-2172 GCA_964578995.1 uncultured archaeon | reverse complement strand
ATTACTCCCGATGAAGTGACATTTCGGTAGAATATTTCAGCATATCCTCCTAAGCTAACAACACCTTCCTGAATTCTGGCACCTCCAGAATCATTGAGTCCAATAACGGGACATCCCGTTTTCGTGGCCATATCCATTATCTTACAGATCTTTTGGGCATGCGCTTCACCCAAGGCACCTCCAAATACAGTAAAATCTTGTGCAAAAATATATACTATTCTACCGTTTATCGTCCCATGCCCTGTGATTACACCGTCTCCCGTAGGTTTTTTATTTTCAAGACCAAAATTGTTACTTCGATGTTTAACCAGAGCATCCAATTCAACAAAAGAGTCAGAGTCCAATAAAGTAGCAATACGTTCTCGTGCTGTCATCTTTCCGGCCTTCTGCTGTTTTTCAATTCTTTCGGGGTCACCGTCAACAGCTTCTTTGAGTTTCCTTTCAAGACCCTCTATTTTCTCTGGTGTACCCATTGTATGCCCATTGCGGGAGTTCTATAACTTTGTGGGCAGTCCGAAGCACTTAACATCCGGCCTCAATGACCTAATGTGAGTCAAGGCGTTCGAGGCACCCGTGATTTTTATCCGGAAGATATGAGACTACGGAATTGGCTGTTTGACAATTTCATAAATGCGTCTCTTTTACACGGTTTTGAGGAGTATGACGCGCCCGTTTTGGAATATGAAGAATTATATACAAGAAAGCAAGGTGAAGAGATAACACAACAATTGTACAGTTTTCAAGATAAAGGCAACCGTAAGGTTGCATTACGTCCAGAGATGACTCCATCCTTAGCCCGTATGGTAATGGCTCGCGCAGGTGGATTATCAATGCCGATTAAGTGGTTCTCAATTCCCCAATGTTGGCGTTATGAAAGAACACAACGCGGTCGAGGAAGAGAACATTATCAATGGAATGTTGATATTTGGGGAACGCCTGAGATTTCTGCAGATGCTGAACTAATATCTGTATTGGTAACTTTCTTTGAAGGTATTGGATTAACTGCTAAAGATATTGTTATTCGTGTTAGCAGTCGAAAAGTCCTTGAAGAAGTCCTAGGTTCTTTGGGTTTGGAGGGAGATATCTTTGCTCAGACATGCATTATTGTTGATAAAATGGATAAACTTTCCTCAGACGTAATTGAAGATCAGTTGTCTGATTTAGGGCATGATTCAAAAGTGGTTACGACAATTCAAGAGGTATTGGGAATCAAGGATATGGATAGTCTCCAAAAAGCACTAAAAGATGAAAGCGTGGCAGTATCTGAACTTAATCTTCTATTTGACGCGATTGATTCATACGGCATATCAGAATGGGTCGAATTCGATGCTTCTGTTGTTAGAGGCCTTGCATATTACACTGGGGCAGTTTTTGAGGCCCATGACAGAACGGGTGAGTTCCGTGCAATTTGTGGTGGGGGCAGATATGACAAACTTCTCTCTACATTAGGAGGTAAAGATTTACCTGCAACAGGGTTTGGTTTTGGAGACATGGTTATCATGGAATTGCTCGCAGAGAAAGATCTAATTCCTGAATTAGTAAGCGATATTGATGATATAGTAATTCCACTAAATTCCGACTTACGAAATGCGGCAGTTACGGTAGCAACATCCTTGCGTAATTCAGGTAGAACTGTTGATTTAGTTTTAGAAGACAAAAAGATGAAGTGGGCGTTCAAGCATGCTGAACGCATTGGGGCAGCTCGTTTGGTTTTACTTGCTCCTGATGAATGGTCCCGTAAGATGGTTAAGATTAAGAATTTGGATACAGGAGAGGAATCTGAGATTTCCTTAAAGGATATCTAAACTTCACATTCACTTAATGGTTTGTCTTCTCTTGTTCTGATAATTATTGGAAATTCAAAACACAATTGACCTTTATCATTTCTATTTTGACGACTTTGATACTCTATTTCTACTGTAAACCAGTCTTTTTCTTTTAATTCACTTTCCTCTAATTTGTAACCCTTTTCAATCAATTCTGCAGTTAATTTATCCATATTATCTTCACCTAAACGACCGCCGCCTGCCCAACCACAATCCACTAGTACTGGGTCATCAAAAAATGGACTATTTTCATATTGATACAATCTAAATCTTGCAAATCTAACCTCATGCTTTCCAGATCCCGGGCATACTTTTGCAACAATACAGTCTGTCGTTTCAATAAATT
>CAZOEZ010000040.1:4142-5861 GCA_964578995.1 uncultured archaeon | reverse complement strand
TTCAGTTTTCAAGGCGTTGTAAAATGCTTAGAATGTGAGTTGACAGGCTCTATCGATATTAAAGAAGAACCTCCAGTTCCGTTAAGATTGCGCATATCTGATGACGGTGAAACTGGAAAAAACATTTTACATGCTGACAAGGGTGTTTTGATATCGGTTGGTGAAACACGACCACATCCCGATGGTCTGATTCTAATTACAGGCCTTGAGGTCGGTAACAAACGCCCCCCACAGGCCTATTCGCAGGATAATCCAATTGTATGGGCCAAAAAAGCTACACATGCCAAAATACGTTTTGCTATCCATGAAGGTGAATCCACAATTTCAGTTAAACAAGAATTTGAATCACAAGAAGAATTCCGCGTTGGTATGCGAATCCGTATAGAAGGGCAAGTAGCTAAAATTAAGGATATTAATTTATTCGGTGGCAAATCTGTAAAAATGGCCTACGCGATGGAGATTTCAAGGATTACTTGCGTATATGACAAAAAAAGAAGAATCTGAAGAACCAGAATCTGAAGAACCAGAATCTGAAGAATCTGAATCTGAAGATGACGGTAAACCTAAATTTATATCTCAAAAAGAGATATTAGGTATTATATTTTCAAGGGAAACTATGTACCATGTTTTAGCATTACTAATAGTATTGACTGTATTTGGATTGCTTAGTCTGACTAAACATCATTTTGCTTCCGAATTAATAATTATTTTGGGATATGGTACATCGTTTGGATATTTTTTGACAGCTAGTCTTAATCGTTTTGACGATGTCAGGAAATTATCACGTTCAGAAAAACCAACAAGTTTGATAATGCCAATTGTTTGTTCAATTCTTTTTTCTGGAATTATATATTCAGGCATGAGTCATGAGGATTATGGAGATAATATAACACGATTTCTTAGCTTTGGACTAATTTTCATATTTATGATATGGCAATTTGCACAGGCTTGGTGGATGCGTGTTCCATTCAAGGAATTTGCTTTGAGACGTATGGAAAATTATCCTCGAGAAGGAAATAAAAAAATAGGTATTATTCTAAATATTTTATCACCAATTATATGGTCAATTGTAGGTTTAATAATTTTTTATTTATTATCTGATATAATCGAAGATTTTTCTAAGACTTTTGATACAACCTTCAGTTTATTTTGGTTATTATTGATGACAATCCTAGGTTCCGTATGTTTTTACTTACTATGGAATATGAATGGTGATTTCTGGTATAATCCTAAGATAGCTAGTTTTTCAGCTTATTTTGCTCTTGGTTATTGGGGTTTCTTAGCTTACCACGCAGGGGTTTTCTTGTATTCACTTAGCGGTAATGAACCAAGTTTTGTTTTTGATTTATTTTTTATGGTAATTACAATTATTTTGGTTATTTATTCCTTATCAGTACAAGCACTTAGAACGGAAGTCCGTAGAGAACATTTGAAGAATTCGAATCATTACATTGGAAAAGCTACAGGTTTTATGAGTAAACACAATGTCATTTTTTATGCTATTTCATTTACAGTAGCTTATGGTGCAAGCAATTTTTTCTTGGCTAATTCCAGTGAATCCTTAATAGGTGGTTTCAAAGGCGTTTCATCCATAGCTCACTTAATTGTAATTGCAAGTGGTATCTTGGTCATCTTAATTGTAAATTACAATTTATTGACGGGACGTGGTTTAATTTCTGAAGGTTTTGTTGAATCAATGCGCAACCCAAAAGATAATTA
>CAZOEZ010000040.1:0-4042 GCA_964578995.1 uncultured archaeon | reverse complement strand
GTTTGGGCTATTTGGTTTTTTCACAATAATCAGATTTTTGCAGACTAAATTAAAAGTTGTATTCTTCTCTATTTCCAAATCCCTTTGAATTATCAATAATTCGGCCCCATATTATTTCAAATTCGTATAATTCAACTCTTTCTAGCTCTTTTGATAGAGTCTTATTACTTTTTATGTATGGATATTTTTCTAAGTAATTAGTCCAATATTTTTCTTCTGCTACATTAACAGTACCTTTGAGTTGAGCCCCTTTAATTACTTCCCAGGCTTGTCCATCATCCTGTATTGTAGCAGCACAACGTGGTTCCATTTTACAATTTAAAATATGTTCAGATTCGGGCTTACTAACAAATATTAGAGAAGTGTTATTTTTGATAGGTAAATAGAATACGGCCGCAGCTGATGCAACCTTATTGCCAACAGTAGCTAGAGTCATTGTATTGTGTTCTAATATGAACTTTTGAAGAGGTTCCATTGAATATTTGAATTAGGCTTAAGTTTATAATATAGTCCGTGTGGCGCCTCACCCTGTAGAGGTTTTATTCACGTGACAACACACTACGACGTACCGGGTGAGCACTTGGTTGGTGCACTTGCCAACACTCTCAAGAGCGATGACGCTATTTCTCCTCCTGAGTGGTCCGGTTTTGCAAAGACTGCAGTGCATAAAGAAAAGTCACCCACACAATCAGATTGGTGGTATTTTAGAACAGCTTCAGTTCTTAGAAAAATTGGAGTTAATGGGCCAATAGGAACAGAACGTTTGTCTAAACATTATTCTGGAGCTCGTGACAGAGGTGCTAAGCCCAATAGAAGTCGTGGTGGAAGTCGGAAAGTTCTTAGATTAATAATGCAACAACTTGAGATTGCAGGTTTGATAGAAAAAGCAAAACAAGGCGGCAGAGGTTTGACACCTAAAGGTCAATCTATCTTAGACAATACAGCTTTTGCCGTTAAGAAAAAATTAGAAAAGGAGATTAGCTCACTTAGCAAATATTAATCATGTCCAGCAGAAAAGTTTATGGCAAAAAATTACGTTTAAATAAATTAGTTAAACGAAATCGTAGAGTTCCAGCTTGGGTTATTCAAAGAACTAATAGAAATTTCACTACACACCCTAAACGCCATTTTTGGAGAAGGGGTAAATTACATAGGTGATGAAAAATGGCAGATGATGAATTAATGCAGGAGAGGTTGTACACAATTCCCTTGCGTAAGCTTCACAAAGTTTCACGTTCACGTAGAGCTCCTGTCGCTATGCGTATGGTTGAAGATTTCATTACTAGGCATATGAAACCAGAGAGAGATGGCGAAATTTTACGAAAAGCTTCTGAGGCGCGAAAAGGAAGTGGTGAAGAAAAGCAATTGTTTATCGATCCGCCCGTAAATCAGTATATTTGGTCTAGAGGTATTGAGAAACCACCATCGAAGGTTAGAGTTCGTGCTTTAAAATTTGAAGATGGAAGTGTAATAGTACACCTTGCTGAATAAATTTTATGACTTTACTTCAGAGAGATATTTTCAATAGTCCATACTCTGGTGTTTTTTGCGCTACTAATGATTCCTTGACTTTCATCCCTCCAGGTATACCAAATGATGATATGGAGGCTATTTCTGAGGCCTTAGGGTCTCGATTTGAAGTTGTAACAATAGGAGGCAGTAGTGTGTTAGGAACTCTAATTGCAATGAACAATAAGGGAATACTTGTTTCGAATTTGATTACAGGGATGGAATCAGACAAAATTGAAGCTATCGCTACTGATTTAGGATTAAATTTTGGGGTTCTTTCTGAACGTTCAAACGCAATAGGTAATAATTTTCTTATTAATGATGTCGGAGGTTTCTGCAATGAAAGGTTGACTCCTCGATCTAAAACATCAGCTGAAGAGGTTTTAGGAATAAAAATAGAATCACGTTCATTGAATGGGATGGATACACTGGGGATGATCGGATGTGTAACTAACAAGGGTGGTTTGTGCCATCCTGAGATATCTGATGAGGAAAAAGAAATTATGGAAAAAGTTCTCGAAGTTCCAGTAATGGAAGGCACGGTAAATTTTGGTATGCCATTGGTAGGCGCAGGTGTTGTCTCTTCTATTAACGGAGCAGTTTGTGGTAGGCAAAGCACTGGTGTTGAGTTAGGTCGTGTAGAAGAAGCTCTCAGACTTTTCTAAGTTCGTTTATATTACTTGCTATCGCGCCTATTTCAGTGTCAATCCCTAGTTTTATTCTTTTGTTACTGATGTCCAAATGATATTTGGCAAAATCAATTAGTTTTCTAACGTTCTTGTTTCTGTTTTCATCACATCCAAAGACTAAGGCAATTTTTCCCTGTTTTGACATTTCGGCAATCTTTTCAATCTTTACATTCTTGTTTTTATCTGGCTCGGAAGTGCAAATTATAGTTTCCCCAATCTTTCCAGTAATAGGTAAATTTGTAATTTGTATCCTTCCTTTTTTAGCTAGTTCTACTAATTTTTCACCACTTTCTCCAATGCTAGTGGAAGGAGCTATTTCCTTAGCAAAATTTAATGGTGAATTGTCTATTTTGAAATTTACTAAAACTAAGTGAAAGTTATAGGCAAAACAAACGGGTGCAATTTTAGCAATTAATCGTCGATGAGAGTCACTAAAGTGGTCAATTGTTTTTGAGTTTACAAGTACTAAGTTTAATGGAGGTGTCACAGAGTCGTTAGGGGAGTCCCTTTTAAGGGGGTTTATTCATCAGTTTCATTGCAGATTTGAGGCCAAATATTGACTACTGAAAATACAGATACAATTCTAAAGATAAGCCTAGAGAAAGAGATGCGGAAATCCTATCTGGATTATGCAATGTCTGTTATTGTTGGAAGGGCTCTACCCGATGCTCGAGATGGTCTTAAGCCAGTACATCGTAGAGTTCTTTATGCGATGAAAGAGATGGGTTCAGGTTCACGTTCACCATACAAAAAATCTGCAAGGATTGTTGGTGATACGATGGGTAAATACCATCCACATGGAGATCAGGCAATCTATGACACCATGGTTAGAATGGCCCAGAATTTTTCACTACGCTATCCTTTAGTTGATGGTCAGGGTAATTTTGGTTCTATAGATGGTGACAAAGCTGCAGCTATGCGTTACACTGAATCTCGCTTAGCGACAATTGCCGATTCTGTTCTGACTGACCTTGATGAAGCAACCGTTGATTTTAGGGATAATTATGACGGTTCATTGCAAGAACCCACAGTTTTACCAGGTCTTTTACCAGGTCTTTTGGTTAATGGTTCCTCAGGAATTGCAGTGGGTATGGCCACTAATATGGCGCCACATAATCTTTCAGAAGTATCTAAGGCACTAAATTTATTGATAGATAATCCATCTGTATCATTAGCAGAAATTATGGATGTTTTGCCAGGACCTGATTTTCCTACTGGTGGAACTATAATGGGGCGTAAAGGAATATTTGATGCATATACTGATGGCCAAGGCTCTGTTAAAATGCGTGGAAAGGTAGTCCATGAATCTACTGAAAAGAATGAGTATCTGATAGTTACAGAGATTCCATTTTTAGTCCAAAAGAATCGACTTCTAGAAGATGTATCCAAAATGGTTAGAGACAAAAAGATAGAAGGTATTAGAGATATTAGAGATGAATCTGATCAAAAAGGAATGCGAGTTGTATTTGAATTAAAAAGAGATGCTTCTCCAATAATTGTTGAAAATCAATTGTATAAACATTCAGTTTTAGAAACTAGCTTTGCAATTAACAACGTTGCTCTTGTAAAAGGTCAACCGAGGCGTATGGGCCTAATTGATCTATTGCAAGTCTACTTAGACCATCGTAAGGAAATCGTTACGCGTAGAACTCAATATAGATTGAGAAAAGCCGAGGAGAGAGCACATATTGTTGAAGGATTATTACTAGCCATATCTAAATTGGATAAGGTTATTGCCTTTATTCGTAAAGCAGCAGGAAGAGATGCCGTTATTGAAGGATTACAGAATAATTTTAAGCTTAGTGAAGTTCAATCTAAGGCTATAGCTGATATGCGTCTTTATC
>CAZOEZ010000039.1:0-6471 GCA_964578995.1 uncultured archaeon | reverse complement strand
GATCCGGCAAGTACTACGTCTCCGATTTCTATCGTTTTTTCTAGGAGCTCAACTCTGTCCACAAGTTCCATCTCATTGAAGTCTGGAGATATCACTTCAATTCCACTTTCACGAATAGCTGTGACCTTACTTCCGTTTGGACTCCCCCACAAACCATGTGCCCAGACTAACATAATTCCTGAAAGTGGGTCATACATAATATATTCTACACAGTACGCTAAACAAAGACAATATAATATCCAATCTCTCTGCGTGAAATATGTCCCCTACTTATGGAGAGTATCTGAGAATAGATGAATTACTTAGTTTACAGACAGGTCTTAAGGACAATAATCGTAAAATATCTAATGACGAACTCCATTTTATCTTGGTTCATCAAAACTTTGAACTATGGTTTAAGTTAGTGATTAATGAGTTAAAGTGTACCAGAGACATTCTCGCTTCAGATTATGTAGAGGAAACAAGCCTTCCTCAGGCTGTTCATCATATGGATAGAGTTATTGAGATTTTTAGATTAATGGCACAGCAATGGAAAGTCATGGAAACTCTCGAACCACAAGATTTTTTAAATTTCCGTGATGAATTAGGCACTGCTTCAGGTTTTGAATCACTCCAAATGAGAGAAATGGAAGCTCTCATGGGTAAAAAGTGGATTGATGGTAAACCAATAGGCAAAGAACCATCAAAATCAGCTGATAAGTCATTGTATGAGGTCACTTGCGATTGGCTTGAAAGAACTCCTATTCAGGGTTCTACAATTAGTTCTTCTAGTGACAAAAAGGAAGTTGACAACTTCATAGAAGAATATTTAGCAGCTCACAAAAGTTTGTATCCTGACACCAATCAGGAAGCTGTAGATTTCTTTGAAGAAGATAATAGTTTACGTCGAAGGCGTGCCGGTTTGATATTTATTGAATCATATCGAGAGTTACCCTTGTTAGCATGGCCGCGGAAGTTAATTTCTACACTTATTGAATTAGAAGAATCAATGATACTGTGGCGTAGTTCACATGCCCGTATGGTTGAACGTATAATTGGGAGAAGAATAGGTACGGGTGGTTCTTCAGGTGTTGATTATTTAGATATGACAACTAAATATCGCGTTTTTGTGGATCTTTGGTCGGTTCGAAGTATATTGATTAAGAAAGAATCTTTGCCTACTTTGAGAAATCCAGAATTTTATGAATTTAAAGGAGAGTAAATGATAAATTTAGACGGCAAAAGAGCATTAGTCTGTGGTGGAACAAGTGGTATTGGAGCAGCAGCTGCTGAAGAACTTAGAGATTGTGGTGCACATGTAGTTATTTTGTCACGAAGTGCGTCTGGAAAGGATAGTATTTCCTGTAATCTTGAAAATTTAAATTCACTTACAGATCTAATAAAAAAGGAAATAGCCTCTAATGGCTCATTTGAGATATTAATTAACAATTCTGGAGGCCCTCCTTCAGGTCCACTTATAGAGGCCAAACCTAGTGATTTTGAAAAGGCATTTTTAAGACATGTTTTAGCTTCACAAACATTGGTTCAGCTTCTTTTGCCAGGGATGCAAAGTTCAGATTATGGAAGAATAATCAATATAATTTCGACATCAGTTAAGGAACCTATTCCAGGTTTAGGTGTAAGCAATACAATTCGTGGAGCAATGGCTTCGTGGTCAAAGACATTGTCTAAAGAGTTACCTCCTTCTGTAACCATAAACAATGTTTTACCAGGATTCACTAACACAGATCGCCTAAACGAATTGAAGAAAACTCTTTCAGAGCAAAGAGGAATTAGTCAAGATGAAGTTGAAAATGGTTGGTTAAGCACCGTTCCAGAAGGACGTCTAGCCGAACCTTCTGAACTTGGTAAAGTAGTAGCATTTCTTTCATCACCAGCAGCTAGTTTTATTCGAGGAACAAGTATTCCTGTTGATGGCGGAAGGACAGGTTCGATTTGATGGATTTTGACATTTTTTTATCAATTGCACAAACACCAGTAGAGGATTACACTCCTGATGAAGACACAATGTTTTCTAATTTTTTCAAGCAGTTGGAAGTGGCTGATAAATTAGGTTTTGGCACAGCATGGGTTGCTCAAGCACATTTATCGACAGAAGTTCAGAAAATGAATAAGCAACCTGTAGTTCCACATTGGGAAGGTGAAGTTGGGTTGTGCACGGATTTTTTCCAATTGGCCCACTTGATGTTTTCTAAGACTAATAATATTCATGTTGGTTCTGCAGTTATGAGCCTCCTTACTCATGGCGGTCCAGTAGGGATTGCAGAAAGAGTTGGGGCTTTTTTGGCATTACATGGGCTCAATAAAGATGAAAAAAGGAAATTGAGAATTGGTTTTTCAGCAGGTCGTTTTGAATTTATGGCACGTCCTTATGGAATAGTTCCAAGAGATATTGTTGAAGAAGCTGCGTGGCCTGCTTTGAGAGGACAGATATTTGAGGAAGCCTGTGAAATATTCTTGAGATTATTGAATGGAGAAATAGTGAATAGTGGTATGATAAGAAAAACAACACTCACTCGCAATAATTTCCGTAGCGACGAAGATTGGAAAAAAGTCCAAAATGCAATAGTTGCGCGTGATTCTATGTCTGAAGCACCAAATAGTATCGCCATCCCGAACAGATATATTTTTGAAGATATCAAAAACATCCCACAAGCTTGGAATAGAGATTTATTAGATTTAATTCTTGGTTCTCATGACCCCAAGCTCCAAACAGCATTAAATGAAATTGTTCCTGTTAAGGTCTTCAATCTTTCTATTACGCCACCTGAATTGATAGAGGCAACGCATGAAAGAATGAAAAAGCACTATCATTCCGACGGAGGTCATTGGAAGAGAAATTACATGCCAAGGACACTAATGGTTTTTGTAAATGATGAACCTAATTTGTCTGAGTCGGAGAGAACTGAATCTGCAAAGATGGAGGCCAAGAAATCTCTGAATTCATATTGGGGTGCTCTAGAGGGTACTATTGATCCTATGAAAGTCGCTAAAGCAACAGATAATTCTGTAGTTGGTAATGTGGAAGATGTTGCACAACAGATCGCCGAAAGGTTCCATCCTGATGATTGTATCATGGCTTGGTTTGACTTTTTCAATCATGATAGCCCACGAGTAATACGTAATATGGAAGCCTTCATGAATAAGGTTGTACCTCGTATTAAAGAGTTGAATAAATGAGTCATCCAACAGAATCTAGCCAATTGTATCCCAGTAGTCCTTTAGGCGATACTGAGGGAGATATTCCTACTGGTAGAGATGTTGAATGGGAGCCTCTGGTAGACTATCGTAGAAATGGAGTTAGTGAGACTACAATCCACGGAGCTGTAGCTTGGTATAGCGGAGATAAGAAGATACATAGTTTTGGCGGAAATGTTTTGTGTTATGGACGCTCAATGATGAAACCTATAATGCTCAAAGTTTTTGCTGAAGAATTGGAGAATCTTAACTGGGATCAAAAGGCAATTTCTGTAGCTAGTCACAATGGCACTTCGGAGCATGTTAAAGCAGCTCAGTCTTTACTGCCTAATTCTGATTGGGGTTTGATGCAAACACCACTTGATTTACCATTAGTACAGTTCGGGAGACAAGTCAGGAGAGCAAGGCGTTGGTATTCGAATTCTTCAGGTCAGCATGCAGCAATACTTCTTGGTTGTCGTCGTAAAGGATGGAATAGAGCAGGTTATACTCTGCCAAATCATCCTTTCTTTTTTGCATTTCTTGAACAAGTACGTCATTACCTTGGTAAGGATTGGAATCCACAACGAATTGCTCGTGATGGTGACGGTTTTCCAACTTTATCAAATACAGTCAATGAACTAGCAGCTTGTTATTCGGGATTGGCCAAAGAAAAAGATGATAATTGGATATGGGAAGCCATGATTCGAAATCCTGACTTAGTAGGTGGCTTTAATCGTCTAGATACCACCATAATCAAAACTTGTAATGGCAAAGTTATAGCTAAGGAAGGGGCAGACGGTCTTTTAGGTCTTGCAATTGTTCATGAAGATTATCCTGAAGGACTAGGTGTTGTTGTCAAAATTGCACATGGGTGGAATCCTCAGGCAACATGGTACATTGCTAGAGGTATTTTGGGTGTTTTAGGGATGGAACTTAGAAATCCATATCCACTCAGAAGGCAGAAAGCTTTCCTCGTGCCTGGAGTTGTCCCTCCAAAATATCTTGAAAAATTAAAAGATATACCTACGTGGGATGATTGGGATCCAGATAGTGATCGTTGGTATTTCAATCCAGAGGATTACAAGAGTTAAGAATGAATATTCTTAGAAATTTCATCAATGGTAATTTTGAATCCTCATCTGAAACTATAGATGATATCAATCCTGCGACTGGTGAAGTAATTGCGACTATTCCTCGTTCGAATCCTACAGATATCCAAAAAGCAGTAGATGCAGCTAGTGAAGCACTCCAGAGTTGGTCTAATTTATCGATAAAAAACCGTACTAAATGGTTACATAAAATTGCAGATTCTTTGGAATCACGTACTGAGGAAATTGCAACACTGGAATCATTAGATACAGGTAAACCAATAAACCTTGCAAGAGCAGTTGATGCTTCACGTTCTGTTGCTAATTTTCGTTTTTTTGCTGATTTTGCTGAGGAGTTTGGTAATGAAGATTTTGTTATGGACGATGCCATAAATCATGTTTTGTACAAGCCTGTTGGAATAGCTGGTTTGATAACTCCTTGGAATCTTCCACTTTATCTCCTTTCATGGAAAATTGCACCAGCTATTGTTATGGGTAATACAGTAGTTGCAAAACCTTCTGAATTAACGCCATTAACTGCAAATTTGTTGGCCGAAGTAATTTCAGATATAGATTTACCCAATGGTGTAATAAACATAGTTCATGGTTTTGGTTCAGAGGCCGGTCAGGCAATTGTTGAACATCCACAAATTAATTTAATTTCGTTTACTGGCGGAACAGAAACAGGCAAGAAAGTAGCTAAGACTGCAGCACCTATGTTCAAAAAATTGAGTCTTGAATTAGGTGGTAAAAATGCAAGTATAATTCTGGATGATGCAGATTTGGATGAAGTTGTCCCTAGTGTTGCAAGGGCGGGTTTTCTAAATCAAGGTCAAGTCTGCCTTTGTGGAAGTAGAATTCTTGTATCTGACAAGATTTGGAATGACTTTATGCCTAAATTTATAGATTATATTAAAAACATGGAACTTGGAGATCCTTCTTCAGAAAAGTCTGAATTGGGAGCCTTAGTTTCACATGCACATAGGGATAAAGTTGAATCATACATCCATCTGGCTCAGAGAGAAGGTGGTACTGTGTTATGTGGTGGCCAGAGACCAAAATTAGATTCTCCCTTTGATAAAGGTGCTTTTTTGGAGCCTACAGTCATTTCAGACATCAGTCATTTAAGTCGAACATCTACTGAAGAGATTTTTGGGCCGGTAGTAACTATCCATCCTTTTAGTTCGGATCAGGAAGCTATTGAGATAGCGAATTGTACAGATTATGGTTTAGCAGGCTCAGTTTGGACTAGAAACTCAGAAAGAGGTAAGAAGGTTGCAGAAAAGATTGATACAGGAATGGTTTGGGTAAATACATGGCTACATCGTGATTTGCGAGTGCCATTTGGAGGAATTAAGGACAGCGGTATTGGGAGAGAAGGTGGACGATGGAGTCTGGGGTTTTTCTCCGAAGCCGTCAATATTTGTGTTAAGGATTAGAGGAGTTAGGCTAATTATCTTATAAAAGGTCTTAATTGTCTTAATTATGTCTAAAGGAGAAATAGTGATGGGAGCTTTAGCCCCTCACCCTCCACATTTGGTTTATGCTGAAAATCCACCGCAGAATGATGCAACTTCTGAAGGGGGTTGGGAAGAATTAAGATGGGGATATGAGCGTCTTCGTAATAGTATGGCAGATAAAGATTATGATGTCATAATAGTTCATACACCACATTGGCAAACCTTTTCCGGAACACATTTACTAGGGGTCGATAAATTCAAATCATTGTCTGTAGATCCGGTATTTCCAAATTTATTTAGATATAATTATGATTTGAAAGTAGACGTCGACTTAGCGAAGATGATACATGATAATGCGGCCGATGCTGGTTTGCAGATGAAAATGATGGAGAATCCAGACTTTAGAATAGATTATGGAACAGTCACTAGTTGCCACCTTACAAATCCAAGTTGGGACAAACCTATAGTTTGTATTTCATCTCATCGTTCTAAATTTTATTTCAATGCCGAAGTGATGCAGGCTAATATGATTAAATTGGGTAAAGCAACACGCAAAGCAGTCGAAGCATCAGGAAAAAAGGCATTACTATTGTCTAGTAATTCTTTGTCTCATAGACACTTTACGGTAGAACCTGAGGTTCCTGAAGATATGAGTAAGGAACACGTGACTAATCATCACCAATATTTGTGGGATATGAAAATGATTAATCTTATGAGGGAAGGTAAGACCAAAGAAATGATTG
>CAZOEZ010000038.1:0-6676 GCA_964578995.1 uncultured archaeon | reverse complement strand
ACCACAATGTAATAGGTAAAGGAAAATGTCCAATTGTGGATACTTGGTGGCAAACCGAAACAGGAGGAATTATGATTACGCCACTTCCTGGAGTTACATCTACTAAACCAGGGTCGGCTACACTACCTTTCTTTGGAATTGTGCCTGAATTATTAGACGATGAAGGAAATGTGCTAGAAGGAAATAATGTAGAAGGAAATTTAGCAATTCAAAGACCATGGCCTAGCATAATGAGAACTGTATACGGAGATCATCAGCGTTTTTTCGAAACCTATTTTGAAAAGTTCCCCGGGAAATATTTTTCTGGAGATGGCTGTAAAAGAGATGAAGATGGATATTATTGGATTACAGGACGAGTTGATGACGTGATAATTGTTTCAGGGCATAATCTAGGAACTGCAGAGATAGAAGGTTCGATAGGAGGACATCCCTCAGTAGCCGAAGCTGCTGTAGTAGGATATCCACATGAAATAAAAGGAAATGCCATCTACGCCTTTGTGACGCTAAGAACAGGGCATGAGATAACTGACGATACCAAAACCGAAATAATCAAGAGAGTAAGGGCCGATATTGGGCCGCATGCATCTCCAGGAAAAATACAATTCACAGAAGGATTGCCAAAAACAAGATCAGGAAAGATTATGAGACGTATTCTAAGGAATATAGCTTCAGACAACATTGATGATTTAGGAGATATTTCTACTCTGGCAGACCCAAGCGTTGTTAGTTCTTTAGTTGATGAACGAATCTAAGCCTGTGGTTGGAGCATTTTCTCGGGATTTAGAATTTTTACTAACTCCTCTTCTGAAAGATCTGTAAGATCCAAAGCTGTTTCCAATACTGTTTGGCCTGAGGCATGTGCTTCCTTTGCAATCTTAGCAGCTTTCTCATAACCAATTACAGGGGCGAGGGTTGTTGCTAGCATCAGACCTGACATTAACAATTCAGGACCTTTGTCCGTAGCCTCTATACCCTCTATACATTTTGTCACAAATACTTGAGAAGAATTGGTTAAGAGTGAAATAGCTTGAAGAAGATTATGAGCTACAAAAGGCATCATAGTATTCAACTCAAAGTAACCTCCCTGTGCACCTTGCACCATTGCCGTATCGCAAGCTATGACCTGTGAAGCAGCTTGGATCACAGACTCAGGAATGACGGGATTGACTTTACCAGGCATAATTGATGAACCTGGTTGGACGGCTGGCAATGCAATCTCACCGATTCCAGCACGAGGACCTGACCCTAGGAATCGAATATCATTAGCAATTTTCTGCATATTTACAGCTAAACCCCTTAACGCAGAACTTGCCGTAAGTGCCCCATCCAAACTTGATTGAGCCATAAAATGGTTGTCAGTTTCATAAACATCTAATCCAGCGAATTTTGAGATGTATTGGCATGCTAACATTGAAAATTTGGGATGGGTATTAACTCCAGTACCTACGGCAGTTCCTCCAATAGCTAAAAGTGATAATTCATCTTTAATCAGGAGTAATCTATCAAGAGACCGTTCGATAAGGCCCGCATAACCTTGAAACTCTTGACCCAGCCTAATAGGTGTTGCATCCATCAGATGTGTTCGGCCAGTCTTAATAATCGGCATAAATTCTTCAGCTTTTTGCTCAAGGGCCTTCTGAAGAGCTACCAATGAAGGGCACAATGACTCTTCGATATCTAAAAGTGCAGAAAGATGGAGTGCAGAGGGTATTACATCATTAGATGATTGTCCTTGATTTACATGATCATTAGGATGAACTTTGGAACCTAATGATTCAGAAGATAAATTCGCTATAACCTCATTAGCATTCATATTTGTTGAGGTTCCGGAACCAGTTTGGAATACATCTACTGGAAAATGATCATCATAATCGCCATTTGCAACTAGTAAAGCTGTTTCAACAATAGCATCTCTCATTTTCTCATCAATAACACCCAATTCAAGATTCGCTTCAGCAGCTCCAGCTTTAATGTAACCAAGAGCTTTGATGAAAGAACGTGCCATTCGAAAGCCACTTACTGGAAAATTGAGGACAGCACGTTGAGTACTTGCACCCCACAAGGCTGATTCAGGCACTTCCATCTGCCCCATTGTATCTGATTCTGTGCGTGTATACGGATCTGACGGTAAACTACCGGTCAAAGACATTGAACTTTCTATCTTTTTAGCCGGTTTTGATTTAATTGCATTCCTCAATTTCTCTTTTTGACTCTCAGGACAAACAAAAAAGCCATATTTTGGAAATCGAACATGCCCTTCTTGCAAATTTTCCATGTGGACTTTGAGCATGGAGTTGATTGAAAGGTCCGAATAGCAAGATTCGACATAGTCTTGAAGGCTATTTCTTACTTTTTTTGTAACTCTTATAGAAGTATAGACATCTTTAGGCATATTATCGTCATGAAAGAATATCTATTAAAAGGTATGCATTTTGCATAAATATACATTTTGCATACATATAATTGGTAATGAAAGGTCTTATTTTTAGTTTTTTTACCTGTTTTTGCCTAAACTGGAGCGTAAGATGGAGGATTATGAGGATCCCAACAAGTTACGAATGTTTCATCCAAATCATCTAGGCGTTTCATCAAGGAATCTGAGATTTCAAAATCGAAAACTGAGAAATTTTCAACTATTCGGTCCTGATTTACTGATTTAGGAAGGACAACCATACCTCGTTGCATAGCCCAACGAATCAAAATTTGTGCTGGTGTCTTGCCCATTTCTTCCGAAATTGAAACTAATCTAGGCTCATCCATCCTTTTAGCATGAACTAATGGACTATAGGCCTCAATAACTATATTTTTAGAACCGCAATACTTCAACAGCTCTTTTTGATAATGATAAGGATGAAATTCAACTTGATTAGCTGCAGGTAAAATACCAAATTTCTTTTCTAACTCGACCAAATGATCAATAGTGAAATTACTAACGCCTATCGACCTGCAAAGGCCTCTCTGCTGTAATTCAATAAGAGCTTTCCAAGAATCATTTCTTTTACCTTTCAAAGGCCAATGAATCAAATATAAATCAATGTAATCACAACTTAATCTTGCTAGACTTTTTTCACAAGCCTCAATTGCTTCATCATATCCCTGATGTCTATTCCATAATTTAGTTGTAATGAATAAATCTTTACGGCTTACATCTGAATCTTTAACAGCCCTACCAACATCTGATTCATTGTCATATGCTCTTGCAGTATCAATATGCCGGTATCCTGCATTAATCGAGTCTAAAACTGCTTTGTATGTTGCTTCACCTGGTTCTGATTTCCAAGTACCTAAGCCCACTACTGGAATCTTGTGACCGTCATTCAGAGTCATATACAATTGTTCTGTCATGAACCTCCAAAGAAACTGGCCTAAATTAGTTGTACGTATTTATTGAATCTTAAGAAGCTCTACCATCTGATTGTGTATTGCCTCATTTGTGATTAACCACTCTCTTGTTTTCATAGTATAAGGTAGGCCTTCAAAATCTGTGATTTTACCACCAGCCTCCTCGACTAACACTATTCCTGCAGCCATATCCCAAGAATATTGACCCGATGCAACATAACTCTCAATACGCCCTGATGCAACATATGCTAAAGAAAGTGCTGCAGACCCCGTTTTTCTAATTGAATGGGATTCATATTCTAAACGTATAAACCTTTCAATCATATTTTTGAACATTTGGGACTCTTTATTGTGAGGAAAACCTGAAGAAAATAGAGATTTGTAAAGCTCATTTACTTTGCTTACTTCCAATCTTTTTGGTTCTCCTTTATTATACAAATCATTCATAAAAGAACCATTACCTTTACTAGCAAAATAAAGCTCATCACGAAAAGGATCTGCCAAAGCTCCAGCTAAAACTTCATCGCCCTTACACAATCCAATAGATGGTCCACAAAAAGGATATGAATGAGAAAAATTAGTAGTCCCATCGAGTGGATCAACAATCCAAACTTTTTCACCTGGAAAATTGGTACCCTCTTCTGCAATAATTCCATAATCTGGTGTTTCAGAACGAAGGATTCTTACAATTTCTTTTTCGCACTTTTTATCTGTAGCAGTCACAACATCAACACGTGACTTGTATTCTATGCCTTGAGGATTGCCAAATGTTTCAAGAATTATTTCTGAGGCCTTTATTGCTGCCTTAATTGCTACTTGTAAATCATCTACTGGCAAAGAAAATCAACTACTCCCTCGAATAGCGGCCTCCCGTGCCCAGGACCGTCTGGATTCATCCCCGAAGATGTCCAATCTGTATGTTGCCAACCATGGAAAACGCGTTCAGGATGTGGCATCATTCCCAATACATTACCTTTAGGATTAGTAATTCCGGCAATATCATGAGCTACGCCATTCGGATTCCAAGGATAACCTGGGTTCAACTGTCCATCTTTATCACAATATCTAAACGCAATCTGGTTATTTTTTTCTAATTCTTCAAATTGAGATTGATCCATCATCAATTTTCCTTCAGCATGAGCATTAGGGACGGACAAAACTTGATTAGATTCATAATTTTTGGTAAAGAAACTCTGTGATTTAGACTCTACGCGGAGGTGAACATGTCTAGCCTCAAAACGACTCGAATCATTAGTATGAAGAACTGCATTTGGGGCCTTAGTAGTACCTGAATCTGTGCCGGGTAAGGCTCCCATTTCAACCAATATCTGAAACCCATTGCAAACTCCTAATACTGGCCTTCCATCATTTATATACTCGTCGACTTGAGATTTAAGTCCTGATTTAACGCGTGATGCAAAGATAGCTCCAGCCCTAATATAGTCTCCAGAACTGAATCCTCCAGGGAAATACAAGGCATCATAATCCATCAAATTTCTACAATTAGATTTTTCGACATCACCAAGCAATTGCTTGAGGTGTACTTTCTCAACATTGCATCCTAAAGAGGAAAAAGCTGCCGCTGATTCGTCTTCACAATTAGTACCTTCAATTCGGATAACTCCTACACGAATTTCTGATGGATCAGGCATTACTTTTTGACATAGGAAATGGGATTAAAACTATGACCTATGCTAAATCAGGAAAGAATATAGGAATTTCACGTTCAGCGCTTTTTACACTATCTGAACCATGTATCACATTTTCATCAAGAATTAAACCAAAATCACCACGAATTGTACCTGGTGCGGCTTCTGCTGGATTTGTAGCTCCAATCAATTTTCTAGCTATAGAAACTGCTGATGGACCGGACCAAACTGTAGCAATAACAGGTCCGGAATGAATATAATTTATCAAATTCGGGTAAAATGATTTACCATCATGCTCTTTGTACAATTCTCCAGATTGTTCTGAAGATACATTGATATGACACATTGCCTCCATTTTAAGGCCAGAATTCTCAAATCTAGAAACAATAGAACCTACTAAACCCCGCCTCACAGCATCAGGTTTGAGCATTACATAAGTTCTTTCAGTGCTCATTTATCTCTCTTAGAATGGGCTATGTCGGTCCAGCGGGTACGGGCTGGTACACGATTTAGAAGATAGTTCTTTTTGGCCTTTGAACTGATAAAGTAGAGAACTTGACCTGTTTTTTTAACATACATCATTCCTGTTCCTGGAGGAATTTGCTTTCCAGTAAATGAACATGTCTTGGTTTCTGCCATCTTATCTCCTATCTAATGCCTTAGCTTCTCTTGTGGAATCTATCAGCAATAATTGATCACCAATGGCCACAGGACCTACTACATTTCTGCGTATAATACGACCACGATCGTCTCCATCCAAAACACGTACCTTAACGGAAGAGGCTTCGCCCCTCATTCCCGTACGTCCGAGAACTTCAACTACTTGTGCCGGGATTCCTTCCATATTTATTTCTTAGCTGATTCAATAGCTTTGACAACTTCTTCCAAAGCGCCCTTTTTCTTACCTATCTCAGTGATAGCAATTGCTGCTGTGGTTACTTTCAAACCTGCAGCTTTTCCAAGCTCATCTCTTGAAGGTACGTAAGTGTATGGGATTTGCTTTTCTTCACATAACATAGGAAGATGTGCTAGAATCTCAGGTGGTTCAACATCTAAAGCCATAATCACCAGCTTAGCTTGACCTCGCTCAATCAATTTGGTTACCTCATTGGAACCTTTTCTTACTTTACCGCCGTCACGTGCTGTTTCGGTCGCTAAGTATGCTTTTTCGGATAGCTCTTTCGGAGCCTCGTATGTTACGAATAACGGATTTGCCATTTTTTTACCTCTTTCAGACGAATGTCTTCATTAATCACGGGTTACCCACGTGGGTTCGCGTCTACGAAAGGGGGGCTATTTAAACATGCTCGAAATGCACGATAAGTATGGGCATTACAGTATACACCACAGCACCGGACGAAGAGGTTGCTGAAAGAATAGCCAAGGGCTGTGTAGAAGCTGAACTTGCAGCATGCTGTAATTTTTGGCCTGTAAGAACCATATATTCTTGGGAAGGAGAATTAAAGAATGATACTGAACACATTATATTCATAAAAACTAGTAAAGAAAAATTTGAGGATCTAGAAAAGTATATTGTTAAAAACCACCCCTATTCAATGCCTGCAATCGTGTCTATTCCTTGGGATGATTCACACGAACCGTATCGAAAATGGGTGGACAAAGTATGATAGAATATGATGTGATTGTGTGTGGAGGTGGCCCTAGTGGAGCTACAACTGGATTCT
>CAZOEZ010000037.1:2676-6716 GCA_964578995.1 uncultured archaeon | reverse complement strand
TGTGAATTGGTATTCCCAATAACAATATGGAAAGCCCAACTAGTGAAGTTCCCATGGCCATTATTCCATAGAAACCCCATCCCGCACGATAACTGGCACCTGCAAACCCCAAGAAAAAGAACGCTGAGAAATTGGTTGCCGCTAAGGTGCAAAAAAGAACCCATGGATTTATTTTTCTAGATGCTACAAAATATTCTTCTGAATTATCTTCTTTGCTACGTCCATAAATTCCAATACCAATAGATATTGCGAGATAAATCGCTAAGATAATACCAATAATCAGTAAATCACTCATATTTCATCCACTCTTTTGAAAATTTCCAAACTGAATAAGCCAGTGCAAATTGAATAACGATAAGATAAATTACCCACCAAGGAATCCATTCCACTAGTCGATTACTAGAATTCCAATTCCACCAATCTATACTAAGTATTGTTAGTGAAACAAATATAATTGCCCAAATTTGGTTATTTTGTGACTTTGGGAACCAGAATGGTAAAAGCTCCCAAATCTTCTTATTCAAGTTTGGAGTCTTTCGATTAGTTCAGCTTTTGTGCCTGAAACCGGTAATTTTTTCTCTTTGAGTAATTCTTTCAATTCAGCAACTTTCATTGATTTGAAATCTACTTCATCAGTATCATCTTCTGTTGTTTCTTCTTCTTTTTCTTCTACAATATCTTTGCTATCAGCATCTTCTAGAATTTTTTCTAATTCACTGTCTTCTGGTGGAACTTCCATAAGACTGGCTGGATTCATTACATTTATTTTGGAAATCTCGACTCTTTTGGTTGGATACGTGGTCTTTAGTATTGAAGCAACTTCCTTACTTAAATCTCCTGAATAAATCTTTTTTAGAGTTTCAGAAATACTTAGTTTGCTAAGGTTTTCTTGTATATAGTTATGAGTTACAGATCTCAACATTTTTTCTTGGGATTTCTTTACACGCTTGTCAACCATAATAATAGGTTTAATTCTAATTACAACATCATCTTGCAGATTCACAACAAAATTACAATCGATTCTACTGTTTCTTCTTCTTGTAAGAGCTCTTTTGTAATCTGAAGTTAAACGATGGCCATCAAAGGAGGTAAAGGCATTGTTTCCTCTTGTTTCGTTAACACGGAACTTTACCATAAAATTTTTTTGACTGAAATCGCCAGTTAGTTGTTCTAAAGGAACTTCTGTAACCCTTCCATTTACCACTTCAGGATTGTCGGCAGGTGTGTGTGCCATAATTGCGTAATTGAACATAGAAGGGGCATGCAGACGATACCACATTTTTCCCTTCCACTTGTCCTTCACTTTAGCTCTCGCGACCTTTGCCAAATGTTTTCTCCGTTCTGAACTACAAATTCAGGGTTGCGCTCACTGGACAGGGTTAAATATACATTGCGTCGATTATCCTTTAAGATGTTTGACAAATTATTGCTGCCAATAGACCCTTCCAAGCGTTTAAGGCCAGCAAGAAATTATGCCTTAGCGTTAGCACAGCGTCTCAGTGTACCTTTGATAGCTACATACGTCAGTAATCCTACTAAGACAGGGACAGTAACAGCTTCTAAAGAGGCTCGCCGCGGTCTTGAAGCGTTAGGTAAAAGGCAATTAGAACAGTTTATTGAGGAGTCAAAAGACGTAAAAATCGAACCTTTGGTAAAATCCGGTAAAAGACGTAAGGTATTAGCCAAATTAATTGATGAAGGTATTGCCGACACTTTAGTCCTAGGACCTTTTAGATCAATCTTGACTCGATTATTCACAGGTTCTGAAGTTGAGAGAATACTTGATTCAGAATCATCCCATGCTTTTGTGGTTCGCAAAGAGCATCCCTTGCCAGGTTCCGGCTCTCCGGCTTTGGTTGTCTTCGATGGCCTAAAATTACCTGCAAGAGCTCTAAAAATGCTCGAGGAGTTTTCTAGAAAATTTAAGTGTGATCTAGAATTATTGCATATTGGGACTGAAATTTTTGGTGGGGCTGAGGCTATTGACAAAGCAGTTGAACAACTAAGAGATAATTTAGGAGGTGATTATCATGTGACATCCACAATTATTCCTTTGAGTTTTTTCAAGACTAGGAGGGCCATTACTAATTCAGTCATTGATTCCGAGGGAGCACGAATAGTGATTCTGCCAGATATAGAGGATGCTGTTAGTGATACTCTTTTGCATCAATTGGTGCTGAGTGCTTCTGTACCGGTGTGTGTAATAAGATGAGCAAAGACGAAGAGTTTGAGGATATGCTTGAGGGTCTTGAGATAGTTACAGAGTCCTTAGAAGAAGAATCACACACAGTTCTTCCACGTGTTGATCAACTTAAGCGCCGAAGGACTCTCCTTACTTTACAATCTGAATTATTTGATTCTAAGGAAAGACAGCATGCACTTTATCGTCTTTATTTCAATTCTACTTTTAGGAAGTTAGCGGCAGGCATAATCATCGTTTCTTTCATTTATGTTTTACTATATTTCTTTGCCGATGGCCTGAGTAATTCGGGCCGTAATGTGTTTGCATTGTTTTTACTAATTATCTATTTGTGGGTTTCTGAGACTTTTCCGTTACCCGTTACAGCATTAATGGCGGGAGTTGCACTTGTTTTATTAGGCGAGAATAGAGATGATGCATTTTCCTCATATGCCTCAGATTCTGTCTTTATGATTCTTGGTTCTTTAATCATAGCTCAAGGAATAACTAAATCAGGAGCTGAAAATTTAATTATAAGAAGACTTTTGGGACCTTTTACTGGTTCTAATTATGCCCTTATTTTTGGTATTATTGTTATTTGCAGTTTTATGGCAGCTATAATTCCAGATCATAGTGTTGCAGCAATTATGCTTCCATTAGTTCTTACAATAGCTGATAAAACAGACATTCGGCAGCATAAAAATGAGATGCTAGCCTTAGTCCTTGCTGTCGCGTTTTCATGCTCAATTGCAGGTTTAGCAACGCCATCTGGCGGAGCTAGAAATGTTATTGCTATGGGTTTTCTTGAAGAAATATATAATCAACAGATAACATATGTTCAGTGGGTTGTTTTGGCAGCACCAATAACAATTGCCCTGATTCCAATAGTATTCTTAACATTGATATCTGTGAATAAAGTAAGTTATCGAAGTATAGATTATTACTATGAAAAAAGTGACTCTATAGATGAGCGTCAATTTTTAGCTTTATCAATTTTGGGAGTTACTTTTGTACTATTCTTAACTTCTGGATTTAATGGTTTAACATTGGGAACTAGTGCAATGATTGGAGGGATCCTAATGCATACATTTGGCGTATTAGAATGGGAAGATAGTAGGCAAAGATTACGTTGGGGCGTAATGTTCATTTATGGTGCAGCATTAACTATGGGTAAGGCTATGGTGAAGCATGGTGCTGCAGATTGGTTAGCAGGTGGCCTGTATTGGCTTACAGAATTTGCAGATGGTGAAGAAGTAGCTATAATCTTGATGATAATTGTTGTAACAGTAATGCTGACTAATGTAATGAGTGATGGTGCAGCAGCAGCTATACTAGTTCCAATAACACTTGCAGTGGGTTGGCAAGCTGGTTTACCTCTTGAAAGTATTACATTAATTACGGCAATAAGTACAGCTTTTGCGTTCATGACTTCTTTTGGAACACCTCCTAATTTGATAGTTCAGGCTTCTGGAATTCCAAAGTCTAGTGATTTTGTAAGAAATGGCGTGCCTTTGGTGATATTTGCAATTTTCTTATTAATCTTTGTAGAGCAGTATTATTGGGATATAGCACGAGAATGGGTTGATCTTTCAACCTAATTTGGACACTAATCTATAATTTTCCCCTTGTTATTTTCTATGTTTGCAAGTCCACCAATAAAGGCGAATGTAACAACAGAAACAAATACAGAAGAATTACTGTCAGGCATCTTGGAGATAGGCCCTATTAAATTTTTATCGGGACTATGATTGAGTATTTCACTAATTTCGCTTGCTACATCATTAGGTCCCGAACCTGGCGGTAATGCTCCAAAAGATGCAAGAAAATAGAGTACAGCGATAACTAGGAAGGGTAGCATTGC
>CAZOEZ010000037.1:0-2576 GCA_964578995.1 uncultured archaeon | reverse complement strand
TTCTTCTATAGTTTCAGTAATATTTTCTTCTTCAGCCAAGTCTTGTAATACATTTTCCGTATCAGAATCAGATATTTCTTGGCGTACTAGTTCCCATAAATCTTTTTCTTCACTCAATGTTCATTATTCAATTACTATCTATAAATTATTGATGATACCTACAACAGATTAATATAATACCCATGACAGACCGGATGAAACGGAGTACACTACTTGAGAGTTTTAACTACAGAAACACTTGCTTCAGCAATTAATTATAGCCCAGAATATTCACATATGGGTGATGATGAATCTAGTTATTTAGCAGAGCATATTCTCAATTTTTTTGGGTATAGTGATAGAATAATTGACAATGTATTACATCCAGAGGATCGTGATACCTTTTACATGTTAGAAGATGCAGGTTTAATGGAAACTGAGAGAGAAGAAACTACGCTTTATGATGGTCGAGAGTGGAGAATCCATTATTGGCTTTTAAAAATAGCAGAAATTCAGAGAAGAACAGATGCAGGTCCTAAGTATGCTCCAGAAGATTTGGAACCATCAGTTTATGATGAAATCCCGGACGATATTTGGTCACGTGAGAATTGAAACTTCCCTATTCTTTTAGAGATAATCAAGAAGAAACAGTAGAGTCAATTAAAAACGCATTAGCGAAAAGAAGTCATATAGTATTAGAATCACCTACTGGGAGCGGTAAGACCTTTACATCCTTAGCTGCAGCCTTACCTTTCGCACAAAAAAATGATATGAAGATTGTATATTGTGTCCGTACAAATTCCCAGCAGAAACAGGTTATACATGAGTTACAAGAGTTTAAGAAATCTGGAAATCAAATTAAAGCGGTTGCAATTCAAGGTCGTGAAGCACTTTGTCCTCAACAAAAATATGATGGTGAATTGAAAAAGTCTAATTGGTCCGAGAAATCAAAAATTTGTAAGACTCTTAAAATGCAATCTAAAATGGGAGAAGCAGGTTGCCAATTTTATCGGCAACTTGTGCGAGGAGGTCAGACTTTGACCAAAAAGTGGTCATCTGAAATACTTACAGCCCAAGAATTTGCAAAACAAGCTGAAGAAGCAAATATTTGCCCATATGAACTCAACAAATTAATGCTTAAAGAGGCTCAAGTAGTAATTGTACCTTATGTTTATTTCTTTGAAGAATTTATACGAAAATATATGCTTGGATGGATGGGCACTTCTATTGACAAAATAATTCTCATAGTTGATGAAGCACACAATCTTCCAGATTGGGCAAGGGGTGCAGCATCAGAGTCAATGACTATAGAATCTATTACTCGAGCAGTTAATGAAATCAAGGACTATGGCTATCTTCTTCCTGAAGGTAGAGACCCAATTTATTTCTTGAATCTTGTGGAAGCATCAATAGAGAAATTAGCGGAGGAGCATATAATTGATAATGAAGAGGAAGGACATTTACCCTCAAATATAGTATCACCAGATTCTGAGGTGGCAACTTTTGAAACTGAAATAATGTCACTTGGGAAAATGACACTTTTTAGATTAAAGCAAGATTCCACAGAAATCGCTAAAATGGGACACCAGACGCGTCAATATCTTTTGGATCATGGGAAGCGACCACGTTCATATTTAGGCTCAGTTGGAGATTTTCTTTGCCGTTGGTTGGACTCTGTTGAAAGTCATACAATACGCTTAGTTGGCAAAGAACCTTTGAGATTAGAAAAAGTTTGTCTTGATCCAAGGGTAATGACTGGCTTTCTAGATAATATGGCCGGCGTAATTTCAATGTCTGGGACAATAAGCCCTTTAGATATGTTCCGTGATTTAGTAGGTTTAAGACCTGATGCGATTTTAGAAAAGAAAGAATCTATTTTCCCGTTAAAAAACAAGAAAATACTATACCTTAAGGACGTCACAACATCATACAAGGAACTGAATAGTAAACCAGATACATGGAAAAAAATTGTATCTAAAATAAAGTTAATTACTACGAATTTTGATGGGAACATTGCTTTATTTTTCCCCTCATATAAATTGCTTGATTTAGCTTTGGAAGGTCTTAGTCTCAAAAAACCAGTATATCGGGAATATTCAGGAATGGAACAGGAAGAGTTGATGCAAACAGTTGAGAGTTTTAAAGCAGATAGTGGAGCTGTATTAGCAGGTGTAATGGGGGGAAGATTAGCTGAAGGCATAGATTACCCCGATACTTCTCTTGAGATGGCAGTAATAGTGGGAATACCATATCCAGCTCCAGGAGTACGGCAAGAAGCCTTGCAACATTATTACGACATCGCTTTTGACGGACGTGGCTGGAAATTTGCTGTGGAATCGCCTGCCGTACGCAAGCTTCTTCAGGCTGCAGGTCGTGTTGTTCGTTCTGAAAATGACAGAGGATTCATAGTAATAGCTGATAGCAGAACAGGTCGTTTTTTGGAATACATTCCAGAGTTAGAGCAGTCTGATGATATTGTTTCTGAGATTAATGACTTCTTTGAAGCCTAAATCCTTTAATCCAATATTCTTAGCCATTCAAGTGCCACCGTGGCTTAGCTCGGTATAGCGACTGATTCGTAATCAGTAGGTCGGGGG
>CAZOEZ010000036.1:0-6964 GCA_964578995.1 uncultured archaeon | reverse complement strand
TATTAGCTAATTCTGAAACCCCAGAACGTCCTGTAGCATCCAAGTAACGTGACATGCTAGCATCAAAAGGAAATAAGGAAGTCGTAGCACCAACTTCAGCTCCCATGTTACAAATTGTACCTTTACCAGTACAAGAAATTGAAGATGCACCGGGTCCAAAATATTCAACAATATGACTTGTTCCTCCTTTGACCGTTAACTCTTCACAAACCTTGAGAATTACATCTTTAGGTGAAGTCCAACCCGATAATTTTCCAGTAAGATGAACGCCAATTACTCCTGGCCAACGTATAGTGAAGGGCAAACCAGCCATAACTTCCATAGCATCTGCGCCACCAACACCTATTGCTACCATACCCAAACCTCCTGCGTTAGGAGTATGAGAATCTGTACCAATCATTAATCCACCTGGAAATGCATAATTCTCAAGAACAACTTGATGAATTATTCCAGCACCAGGTTCCCAGAACCCGGCTCCATACTTAGCTGAAGCTGATTTTAGAAATGAGAATACCTCTGAACTTTCCTGATTTGCATCAGCAAGATCACTATCCCTTCCGACTCTAGCTTGTATAAGATGATCACAATGAACTGTAGAAGGAACTGCTACCTTGAAACGACCTGTTAATGCAAATTGTAGCAAGGCCATCTGGGCTGTTGCATCCTGCATTGCTACTCTATCTGGCTGAAGTTCAACGTAGGATTTACCACGCTTTGGTTCATCATCAATATCTAACAAATGACCAAACAATATTTTCTCAGCTAAAGTCAAAGGCCTTCCCAATAATTTTCTGGCCTTTTCATGTTTCTTGGACATCGTTTGATACAGCACTTCTACTTGGTCCAAATCGAACATTATGTCACCTATTGTGTGGTATAATTATAGATTCTCGTCGTCATCTTCTATAACTACTGCCATAGCCCAGAAAATAACTGCTAAGACCCAAAATAGAAAGGAACAAGGGATACGTAGAGAACGACCAGATGCTGGAACAATATAATCCTCACTTCCCCACATTATTATCGCCCCTGCAAAAACGCAAACTGTTGCTAAAAGATAAGATAATAATTCGCTAAAGTCCATTACCAAGAATCCCAAACTGTCTTTTTGGCCATTTCCATTGAATAAAACGTGTTGTAAATCAATGATTTCTTCCAACCACTGGGATTAATTTCCTCCCAATCAACTTCATCGCCTTCCTTAACTTTTCGCATACCGTATTCAAATGCTTTGTTTCCTAATAAGGCAAAAATTCCTCTCCGAGCAATGTCAGCTTTCTTTCTTTCACGAAATTGTTCTTTCCACATTTTGTCATAATCTTGATTATTAGATATTGCTCTCTGAGCCAATACTCCTGATTCCACAGCATAATTCATCCCAAAACCTCTCCATGGATCTTGAAACCCAGCAGCCTCACCTGTATAGTAAACACCATCTTTTACTGCGGTTTTAGGAAAGTCAACACCTCCTTGACCTCCAACAGTACCCGTTGGCTTTGCACCGTCTATAATATTCTTCAAAACAGGTCTTTCTTCTACTGCTTTATACATCAATTTCTTTACTTGTTTAGCATAAGGTTTCGAACAACAATTCATAACTTTTATCGTATCTTTATCCATTGGAATGATGTAAAGATACCACCCTCTAGGAGAATATTTTTCATCATGCATATACAAGAATTGATCTCGTGGAAAATCTGAATTTTCATAGTATGCACCAAAAGCAGCCATATCTGTACGATATGAGCCTGTAGACATTATGTCTCCAGCTTTCGGTTTAGGACGGGATTTAAAATTAAATCCGACTCCTAAATCTTTAGCTTCATCGGCCAAACCCCTCTCCAATGAATTTTCACCACCTCTCAGTATCAGTGGTAAAGGTTCCTTGAGAGAGATTGTAAAATCTCTTTTTTGAGTACAACAAACAAACTTCTTAGCATCTTTAAATGTAAATTTAGGATTTAGTCCCCACTTTTTCAAATATGAAGTTGCATCAGCTTCTGAAGAAGGCGTTTGGGGGCTTTCTTTCAATAAAACTTGATAATTGGGATGAAACTGCATACCAATATCATTTCTAGCTTCATGAATCTCAACCTTTTCATCATTCTTTGCAAAATTAATGGCTGCTGCTAATCCGGATAATCCTCCTCCTATAATTTTTCTAGTTTCTCGGAGAGCCATTTAATTCCGATTAGAATAGGCGTTATTAATCTGTTTTCAGAGCTGCATCAACAACATTTGACATTAGCATTGCAACCGTCATAGGACCTACACCACCTGGTACTGGTGTTAATTGTCCTGCCACTTCATTGACATCTGATGCAGTGTCTCCAACCAATCCACTTTCAGTTCGATTAACACCTACGTCAATTACAACTGCCCCTGGTTTCACCATAGAACTTGTAATTGTATCTGGATAACCTACTGCAACAACTAAAATATCGGCTTTTCTACAAAATTGCCCAATGTCGGGAGTTCTACTATGGCAAATTGTAACAGTAGCATCGATTCCTTTCTGAGATAAAAGTAGTGAAAGTGGTTTGCCAACTATTGTGCTACGGCCTACTATTACCACATTTTTGCCTTTGGGGTCATTGCCTGATCTATAAAGCAACTCCACAATACCTGCAGGAGTACAGGGCTTCATTCCAGATCTTCCTTGGACTATATTGCCTAAATTAACTGAATGAAATCCATCAACATCATTTTCAGGTTGAATCAAATCTAATGCGCTTTCTAAACCATCAGGTAATGGAAGCTGAATTATTATTCCATCCTCTGTTTTATTCAATTCAATAACTAATTTTTCTAATTCGGATTTAGATATATCGGCTGAAAGATGATGATGTGTCAAATCTATACCTACTCTATTAGCTGCATTTGATTTTGCTCTTATGTAAGATGTTGAAGCAGGATCGTCTCCAACTTGAACTACTGAAAGTTTCGGAGCATTATCCATTTGTGATACCCTAGCTTTCAATTCGGATTCAATCTCTTCAGCAATTTTTTTACCATCTATTAATTTTGCACTCATTCTAAATCCTCTAATTTGTATAGTTCAACATCGATACGGGGGCCATCTCCTTGTGCAGCTATTCTCTTTCGAACAATTAATTCTGATATCTGACCGTCATCGTGATATAAAACACCACTAAGCCCATCCTTGACTGATTTCGCTATATTATCTGCGTCTGGCCGTTTCGAATGGTGCTCTTCAGGTCTTGGTTCTTTGACTCGCCATTTACTTTTAGGACACGGAAAATATGCAAATATTTCTATCCCGAGAGGACCTTCAAACAACCCCTCAATTCCTGCCTTATCTCTAGCTTTTTGAGCAATATAGGCTATGTCTGCCTTGTAAACCTTACTTGGTTTTGGATCTGTAGCAACAACAAAATTACCTTTTCTGTAAAATCTCGGTCTTCCTTGGGCAACAGGCTTTCCTGGTAAAGTAAATTTTATTCGCACAATTACCGATAAGGGGGGGACAAAAATGTATTTGGCCAACATATTATTTTAATTAGGTGGGTGAGAGCAGGAGATTATGCGAGTCGCTGTCCTCCATGAAGACAGATGCCAACCAAAGAAATGTCAGAATGAATGCTATAATTTCTGCCCTCCTGTTAGAAACGGAATTGAAGTAATAACTTGGAGGAAAGATAACAAACCAATAGTATCTGAACCATTGTGTATTGGTTGTGGTATATGCGTACACAAATGCCCACATGACGCGTTGACTATCGTTAACTTACCAGATGAGCAAGAAAAAGAAACTATCCATAGATATGGAATGAATGAATTTAGGTTATTTGGATTACCTGCACCAGAAACTGGAAATGTAATTGGAATATTGGGTGCAAATGGAACAGGAAAGACTACCGCAATTTCTCTTCTAGCAGGAGAGATAATTCCTAATCTAGGTGAGTGGGAAGAAGATGGAAATTGGGATAATGTAATTGATTATTATGCTGGTACTGATATACAGAAACACTTCATTGGACTGTCTGATGAAAAAATTCGAATTGCGTTGAAACCACAGTATGTTGATAGAATACCTAAAATGTTTGACGGAACCTTAAGAGAATTATTGGAGAAAGTGACCTCGCCTGACAAAGTGAATGAATTTGCAGAAAAAATAAACCTTACAAGTTTAGATAAGAATTTATCAAAAGTATCTGGTGGTGAATTACAAAAAGGTGCAATCGCGGCTACTTTGCTAAAAGATGCGGATCTTTACTTCTTTGATGAACCTTCTTCATATCTTGATATTGAACAAAGAATTCTAATGGCCAAAATGATTTCAGAACTAGGTGAAAAGAAGAGTGTTATCGTGATTGAGCATGATTTGGCTATCCTAGATTATGTAACAAACAATATACATGTAATGTACGGAAGTCCAAATGCATATGGTATTGTTTCTCAAAAATTGGCAGTTAGAAATGCAATCAATAGCTATCTGGATGGATATATTCAAGAATCAAACGTAAGAATAAGAGATAATACAATTAAATTCTTGAAGCATCCGCCAAGAACTGGTTGGGATGGGATTGGATTAATTAAATGGCCAAAGCTTTCAAAGAAATTAGGTGATTTTGAATTAAAAGCGAAGCCTGGTGAAATTCTTAGTGGACAAGTCTTAGGAGTTGTGGGCGGTAATGCTACTGGTAAGACAACCTTTGTCAAAATGCTAGCTGGAATTTTAGAACCGGATGAAGGTGAAATAGAAAGTGAAATAACCGTTTCTTACAAACCACAGTACATTGAAGTTCAGGATGATATGATTGTAGGTGATTTACTACAATCTGTGGAAGGTTTTGATGAACATATACTCCATACTGAATTGAATGCGCCTTTGAACCTAGAACCTTTGATGGAAAGAGAACTAAAAACGCTATCTGGTGGAGAATTACAAAGGGTAGCTGTAGCTGAATGTCTACTTAGGGAAGCTGATCTCTATCTATTAGACGAACCTTCTGCATATCTTGATGCAAATCAAAGAATGATTACTGCTAAGACAATAAGAAGATCTATGGAACAAAGAGGGAAATCTGCATTAGTCGTTGACCATGATGTTTATTTCATTGATTATATCGCAGATGGTTTACTATGTTTCGGCGGAATCCCAAGTAAGGAAGGGAATGCAGAAGGACCATACAATATGCGAAAAGGTATGAATGTATTCTTAGAAAGAGTTGGAGTTACCTTTAGAAGAGACAAAAATACGAATCGGCCACGAATAAATAAACCGGAATCTAGACTAGACAGAGAACAAAAAAGTAAGAAAGAATATTACTATTCAAATTAAAGATTAAATTTAATTGAGGGGCTCAATAGCCACCCGTGCTTCAAAAGTCTTTAGAGTATGTTGTTCGAGGTTATACGAACATAATTATGAAGTGGCCATTACTCACAATTGGCATTCTATCTTTAATTACAATTCTGCTTTTGCAAGCAGCTATAACCTTTGAACAGAATATGACTAGAGATATTGAAGTTTATCTTCCTGAAGGTGAAGAATCTACAAATATTTTAATCGAAGTAAGAGAAGACTGGGCCACTGATTTAATTATTGTATATGTTGAAACGCCAAATGCTGAGAATCCTCAATTTTACAAGGATCCTGTAATGGACAACATAACTTATGTACCTACTCTCAAAGAAATTGCTCTTTTAGAAAGGACAATTGATCCTTACGGCCAAAATGTTGAATTAGAAAATGAATGGAAGGCTGATAGAGGAGAAAAAGACGATATAATTTTTACACTTAGCATATCAACATTGATTAAGGAATTCAACTCAACAAATGCAAGATTTATAGAAGCTAGTGAAGGAAAAATATTCGGAGGACTAAGCGTAGAGGAAAATGATGATGATACTGTTAATGAAACAGGAACTTATGCAATACCAGATGATCAAGATCGTGTTAATCAAATATTTTCGAGTACATCTTCAGCGTTACAGAATTTTGCTATAGATACAAATAATGATGGTATCATAGATACTGCAGTAATTCTCTTCGCACTAAAAGCTGCGGATGAGAATAATGATGATGTCCAAAAAGAAAAAATTATAGAGATTCAAAATCACATTGATCAAAGAGCCAATCCCAAAACTGAGATGACTCAAACAGGATTAGTTGTTGTACTTCACGAAGTTACTGACAGATTGTATGAAGATTTGTTAACAATGTTACCAATGTCCCTTGGCATTGTTCTAGGATTGATGATTATTTTTCACAGAAACTGGCTAGCAATACCTGTAGTATTGGTTCCCATCTTTTGTGCTTTGATATGGACTTTAGGAATTGTAAATCTTTCAGGAGTAGTACTCACTCCTATGATTGTTGCAGCAGGTCCAATATTAGTTGGAATAGGGGTCGACTATGGACTACATGTTGCTAATAGAATTGTTGAATTCAAAGATGAGGGAAATAAGATGCCAAAAGCAACTTACCTAGCACTTCTCACAACCGGCAAAGCAACCTTATTGTGTGCTATAACTGATTCTATTGGATTTTCAGCTCTCTTTATTTCTCCAATAATTCCAATGAGAACCGTTGGTTTTACTATGATTATTGGAGTTATTTGTTCATTTTTTCTAACCGTTAGTATGACTCCTGCAATAATGAAATTAACGGACTATTCAAGGCATAAGAATGAAGGATGGAAAAAAATTGCAATCTTATCAACAAAACAATGGAAAGCTATTCTGCTTGTAGTTTTACTTACCACAGCCTATTCAATTGCAAGAATCTCGGTTCTAGACCAAGATATGCGAGGTGATGAATCAGCACCGGAGGATGTTGATTCTATACAAAAATTAAGTGAATACTCAGAAAAGTTTGAAGCTGGACAAACAGGAATTTTACTAATCAATAATGAATCTGCAAGAGATAAACCATCAGCAAAGGATTTAGATGTTCTTGATATTATGAATTGGACGCAAGGCGAAATAAATAATTTAA
>CAZOEZ010000035.1:0-7210 GCA_964578995.1 uncultured archaeon | reverse complement strand
GATCGCCGCCTTCGCAAGGCGGAGGCCGCGGGTTCAAATCCCGCCCGGTCCACCAAAAGGAAGTGTTATGAGCTTAGAATTAGATTTAGAATCACTAAGACACGGTAAAGAACTAGTGAAACGTGGATTTGCCAGAATGCAAAAAGGTGGTGTTATCATGGATGTAGTTAATTCTGAGCAAGCTAAAATTGCTGAGAATGCAGGAGCCGTAGCTGTTATGGCTTTAGAACGTGTACCTGCAGATATCAGAGCTGATGGAGGGGTGGCTAGAATGTCTAACCCAAATATGATTAAGGAAATTATTGATTGTACTTCTATCCCTGTTATGGCAAAATGCAGAATTGGCCATACAGCCGAAGCAAAAATTCTAGAGGCTTTAGGAGTTGATATGGTGGATGAATCCGAAGTTCTAACACCGGCTGACCCTTATTATCACGTCGTAAAAGATGGATTTACAGTTCCTTTTGTCTGTGGGGCAACTTCACTAGGTGAAGCTGTAAGAAGAATATGGGAAGGTGCTGCAATGATTAGGACAAAGGGTGAGGCCGGAACTGGGAACGTTGTAGCCGCAATGAGACATGCAAGGCTTCTACAAGCTGAAATAGCTGCTGTACAGGCCTCAAGTAACTTAGAACCAATTGCCTCTAAGATTGTTGATAAATTCTTTGTACTAGATGAAGAAGCAAAAGAAAACCTAGGAGAGTCTGCAGGTTACAATGCCTTCCAAAAGTCTAGAACTGAAATAGAAACCGAAATATTAGATATTCTTGCCGAGATTAAGAAACTAGGAAGGCTTCCCGTTGTTACATTTACTGCAGGAGGCATTGCTACACCTGCTGATGCAGCATTGATGATGCAATTTGGAATGGATGGTATTTTTGTTGGATCTGGTATTTTCAAATCTGACGACCCTGATACTATGGCCAAAGCTGTTGTTGAAGCAACAGCTCACTTTGATGACCCTGAATTAGTAGGAAATATATCCAAAGGATTAGGCAACGCTATGGCTGGCCTAGAAGAGTCTCAACTAGAGACCAAAATGGCCTCACGCGGACATTGAAGATATTTTTAAGATTCTTATTTACTAAATAGTGAATCTCTGTAGATATATCCTACAGATCCGACTGATAATAGTACAACTGCAATAATCATTACCATTGAAGTTACATCTGATGAATCATCTTCGGAACTGACTGTGATAACCTTAGGAAGGTCATTCTTTTCCTCGCTTTCATCGATAACATTTGTAGAATCTGCAACCACAACTATTGTATGAGCTCCAGAAGTAGCTTTCCAAGTAGTGGATACATTATATCCATGCTCAATTCCAAAGGACATGTTGCTTCCATCAACAATTTCTGAGCCTATTTGCTCCCCATCTTTAGTATCTAAAAAGAAACCAACTTCAAAGGAATCAGTAATATTCATTCCTAACAATTTAACAGTAGCATCGAAAGTGACTGTTGAACCCTCAGTTGGATTATCATTGCTGAAACTCAATTCAGATATGTACAAGTCAGGTCTTTCTTTCTGTGCTGGTTTTATGTTATAAGTAATTACATCAGCATTACCTGAAGCATCTGTTACTGTAAGTATTACATCGAAACCATCATCTGTCAAATTATCAAAAGTATGAGATGTTGTAGCACCTGAAGCACTATCGCTCATATCTCCAAAGTTCCAATTATATGTCAAATTTCCCTCTGAATTATCTGTAGAACCAGTAGCATTGAAATGTGTTGGTTCACCTTCCATTGCAGCACCAGTAACCATACCACCAGTTTCGTTAGTGTAAGACCAACTGAATTCAGCACTAGGGATAGTTACGTCCTTTACAGAAATAGTCATGGTTTTAGAATCATTATTACCTGCTGCGTCTGTAACTGTGAGTACAACATTAAAATCACCAGGGTCTGCAAAAATGTGATTAGTTACATTGCCTGTATCTGTACTTTCGTCACCGAAATCCCAACTGTAAGAATCAATGCCGACTGCATCTGTTGAAGATGAAGCATCAAAAACTACTGTAGTGTAATCTTCTTCTACATTGGATTCATTGTATGCCGTACCTTCATCATCTGTACCTGACTTTACTGTTGCAGTAAAATCTGGAACTGGATTGATACCATCTGCCATTATTGTCACTGATGCAGAATTGGATGCACCAAAAGCATCTGTTACTGTAAGTGTAACTGTATGTTCACCAGCCTCAAAAGACGAGGAATAATCTACACTACCCCAGCTGTAAGACAAACCTCCAACAGGTGATGTTGAAGATGAGCCTGTGAAATTTACTGTTGATCCTGCAGCTATAACATGACTACCATCCAAATCTGTAGTTCCAGACACGTCGATAGACGCTGTAGGTCCTGGATTCAATTTAATCATGCGGTTACCTGACATTGGTTCCATTGACTGGCCACCATTTGATGGCGCAGCGTTAATGTAAACTATGTCATCATCAGCGGCTGAATTACCACCTACATCCATATTGTGTGTAGCTGTACCTGAAACTGAAAGAATCTTCACTACAGAAGGACTGTTAGTAGATCCATGATATGCATAAACATAAACTTCAGAACCAGTTGGAGGTTGAAGATAGTAAGTGTATCCTACTTTAGTTGAATCATACCATGTTGATGAAGTTGCATCATACATGAATACAGTTGCATCACCTAATGGATTACCAGATTGATCATATACACGAACTGTTTGCTTGTTAGTATCATCTAAAGCAGACATTACAATGTTGGTATCTGTTGTATTCCCAAAAGTAGTAGCATAACCTGATGCTTCCACTCTAATAGTATATTCATCTGAAGTTAAAGAATCGAAACCAGCATTACCATCAACACCCGTTGAACTAGAAACTGTATAACCGACTGGAACATCAGACCACCAAGAGTCTTCAGTAGTTGCTGACATTAAAGAAACTGTAGCACCATCGATATCTGTATCTCCACCATCCTTTACATTTACTACAATACTGGTTGAACCTGCTGGTGCAATAGACATGGTAACCTCCTCTAATGGTAAGTCAGAAGGAATGCTCCAAGTATCTAATACTGATAAAAATCCTACTTTTGAATATCTAACTGAATATTCACCATCATCTAAATTGTTAAATGAATATGAACCATCAGCAGAACTTGTTACGCTTTGGCTAGATCCAGTTTCTTGATTGATAATCGTTACAGATACGCCAGATGGGCTGTCTGAGGAAATGAAACCCACTGCATCATAATCTGCAGCTGAGGAATCCTCTGATATAAGTCCTAACAAAGCTCCAGACAGGAGCATCGCTACGGCTAGCAAGGCTATTCGCGAATTACGCTTTTCAGTCATATTCATCTCTCCGGAGAGCAAAAACTCTCACTTGGAGTCCGCCGGACAAGAGCGGCATTTATAAAGATTGGTAACTATTTAGTGCTCTCTTTAGGACCTACCGTATCGTCGATAAAATAGCCTTATGAAACGAAAATGGCTGGCCTTAATGGTAAGCTTTGATTCCCTTTAGCAACCATACTGGACCTCGCATTATCTGCGTTTACAACCGATACTTTGCAATCAAATATGTTACTGAAAAAATCTACAGACGCTGATAAAATAGATTCTTCATCGACTTCTTGATTATACTTAGTTTGCCAATCTGGACCTAGTGAAGGGATGTCTTTCAAGACCCATTTTTTCAAGAAATCAGCACCTAACTTCTTTGATTCCGGAGGTATGGTTGGCATAACACTAGAAATAAGTTGATTCAATTTTACTTGGCCTCTGCCATCTGCCAATTCTCCAGCAGTACGAACAGCTTGCCATTTCCATTCTGGGGCAACAATCAAAACAATCTCGACTGGATTGTCTATTTTGGCAATATTCAGAATCGTGCGTGTGTCTTCCAATGTTTGTTTTACCAGATCTTCGCCAATCAAAAGATCCTGATTCGGACTGTGTCCTTCTGGGAAAGATTGATTCAAAATGAAATCTTTTCCACCTGATAACGCCCAAGCCTCCTCAGCTGTATGTGGAACAATAGGGGCGATTCCTCTATTTACAATCGAAATATATTCTTTCAAAATTTCTGCATGTGGCTCTCCGGTTCTTTGAACATACCACTTGAAATATTGTGGCAACTCAAAAAAGAAAAGACGAGTAGATGTTCTAAATTTCAACCGTTCTGAGGCTGTATGAGCTTGATGAGAGACACTGGCGATAATCTCTCGGAACCAAGAATCAACAGGATGGTCTGTAGTCCGCCCTTTCCCTTTATTCTTTTTTACGAATTTTAACCAATTGTTCAATTTCTTGCCTGCAGTTTCTGCAAAGGATAGTTCCCAGTTAGGATCATCTAGGCCCTCACCGGCATTACAAAGTGTGAATCTAACAACATCCGCCCCATATTTTTCATTCAATTCATTCAATGTGAAAAAATTACCTTTGGACTTAGACATTTTTTCACCATCTACAAGAACCCAACCATTGACTGCAAAGCCTTTAGGCCATTTGTCTGAATCAAACATTGCTGTATGATTGTACAAACTAAATGACAGGTGATTCTGAATTAAATCCTTACCGCTTACCCTGAGATCATAAGGATACCAATAATTGAACTCATTACGCCATTTTATGATAGTCGCTTGGTTGATTCCTGTCTCTTCAGAAGCAGATTTAGTATTACCATCACCAAATATTGCATCAAACAAGGACTCTGTAAGTTGTTTTTCATCCAAATCTTTCAGATAGTGAGCTACTGTGTAATATGCCATGTAAATTGTTGAATCACTCAATGACTCAATAACCCACCCATCATCCCAGGGTAATTTTGTTCCCAAACCCTTCTCACGGACGCATGCCCAATTCTTTAACCATTGCAAAACGTATTCAAATTGAGTTCTGGATTTTGCAGGATAAAGATTCATCGATTTCAAGGCCTTTTCAGTAGTCTTCGTCCATTCTTCATCAGCATAGGCCAAGAACCATTGATTATCTACAATTTTTACGACACAATCTGCAAGCCAACGTGACTGAACGGGGCCAGTTAGTTCATAATAAACTACAGCCTGTTTCTTTTCAATTAATTTATTTTTGACTTCTTCTCTAGCATCTTCAACCGATTTACCTGCTACGTAATCTGTTGAATCGAGCATGATTCCATTATTGAAACTGTGCATGTACAAATCTTGCTTGGCTTTATCCAACTTTTTCCGCTGAGTTTGAGCAGTAATTCCCAATTCTTTGCAAAGTTTTGGTGCTGGAAGTGTACCCATTTCACCAGAATCAAGAATGGCAATAGGCTGAATTGATTTGACAAAATCATAATCTAAACCCCACTTTTTACACTCAGACTTGGAATTTTGCAAATCTACTAAACCTTGATAATCATCGGGTGAATCACTTGGTACTGAAGTAACAATACCTGAACCTATTGAGGCGTCACAAAATTTTGATGGAAGAACAATTACTTCGCTATTTATTTGTGGGGCTACATATTTTTTCCCAACTAACTCTTGGCCCTTAATGTCTCCCAATTCTTTTACATTATGGCCTTGTAATTTGAGTTTGAAAGGCATCTGCTTGGACATAATCCATGTTTCTTCTCCAACCTTGGCTTTGGTGTAGGTACCTTTTCCATCAACCCATATATTTGTTTGACCAAAGACCGTCTCAGGGCGTAAAGTTGCCGCTACAAGATAATCTTCTTCACCCTTGAACTTCAAAAGAGTATATTCCTGAGGAGTTTCACCCTCTCCTGAAAGACGATCGTGGTCTCCTACAACTGTCTCTCTTTTAGGACACCATACAACCGGAAAACTTCCTTTGATTAAATAATCATTTTTCAGCAATTTATTGAACTGCCATTGAATAAAACTGTCATATGGTGGATTAAGACTTGTTGTAATGAAACTACGGCGCCAATCAATAGAGGTACCAAACCTTTTCAAATCTTTAATTGCTTTATCTGGAAAATACTTTGTCCATTCCTCAGGTTTTGATAGTTTCTTTATGAGCGTATCACTTAGACCCATTTGCTTCAACGCTTTTATCTGTATTTTTTCACCTTCTTTAACCCTCTGAGCTGCAGCAACGATAGGAGTACCAGTACAGTGAAATGCAAAAGGAAAAAGAACGTTTTTATTTTTCATCCTTTGATAGCGTGAAACCATATCAGCTCTAAGATAAGTAAATGCGTGTCCCAAATGCAAATATCCATTCATGTAAGGATAGGGACAATTAACGAAATACTTCTCTTGGTCTTCCTTAGGCTCTGAATCGAAAAGCTTGGCCTCTTCCCATTTTTTTTGCCACTTCACCTCGAGTTTCTTGGGATTCACAAATCACGAGAAGAGGGACCATTAAAAACTTAGACAAACTGCTAGCGGAATTCAAAAAACCCGGAAAATACATCAAAAGTAACGAATAGTAATTATAGGACCTTTCAATCCGTTGCGAAGATGATACGTTTTGGGCCTGCAGGAATCCCTCTTTCCTGCAAAGGAAGAACAATTAGAGATGGAATTGAAGATATCCATGCACTAGGTTTACACTGTATGGAAATACAACTTGTAAGAGGCAAATATGTCGATGAACTAGATGATTTTGAAGAGTTGGGTGGAATTGCTCATTCATTGGATATCCATATGGCGATTCATGCACCATATTACATGGATTTCTTGGGTAACGGTTACATGCGTAATAAATCAACAAAATTTCTAGAGTTTGCAGGAGAAGTAGGGAATAAAATTGGTGCTAGAACGGTTGTAACACACATGGGACCTTATCATGATATTTCATCTAGAGAAGCTATTGAAAGATTAGTTCCCATATTCAGAGAAATAAGGAATCATTATTTGACGAATAATTATAGGCCTCAAATAGGAATAGAAATCTCTGGGAAACCTGATCTTTTTGGGAGTATCAGAGAAATTACAGAAATATGCCACCGAGTTAGGGGAATTATACCTGTAATTAATTGGCCACACTTGCATGCTAGAGGAAATAGATGGTTGAACGATCGTGACAGTTTCAAGAGAGTTTTTGACTATCTGGATAGAACATTAGGGCTAGAAAATTATTACATGCACTTTTCTGGTGTTGAATTTGATGTAGAAGGTAACGAAAGGCACTATTCACCAATAAAGAAAGGTGAAATCAAATTCGAATATTTGGCTGAAACAATTCTTGAAAATGATTACAATGTTATTGTTATTTCGGA
>CAZOEZ010000034.1:0-7463 GCA_964578995.1 uncultured archaeon | reverse complement strand
TGTAATCATAGTTTGGAGCTAAACCACGTTCCAATAACCAGGTACCAAATCGAACTCCCAATCCAGTTCTTGAATTCAAACTCTCAATAACTAGAACAAATGGAGACTTTCCAATTTTAGCCATAATATCTTCGTCAACAGAATTTAGCGTTGGTTTGTTTATCAATCCAATATTGATTCCTTTTTCTCTATATTCTTCGACTACATGCAAACATCTGTGCAACATGTCTCCATACGAGATAATCCACCCTGCACCTCCTTCTCGAATTATTTCATCAACACCAGGAGTAAATTCGTAACCTTTTCCATAGAAAGAGTCGCCATTCAAGTCTAAAATTAGTGGTGTTTTAGATCGGTTTGAAAATATAAATCGAAGTCCATGGTCGTGAAAGACTCTTTTTACCACAGAATCCATTTGGTTTACATCAGCTGGAAAGTATAGTCCCGTTGCACTTCCTTCTTCGACATAGTTATCTGCAAAAAAGTTGTTTAATCCAAAATGACAGGTATTGTCAGACATGTGATCAACTCCGGCGTGTGAAAAATGGGCAAGTACATTTGCTTCATTTAATCGTGACATAGTTATCTCAGAGATTACCATTTCCATAAACGCTGAGAAAGTTGCGAATATTCCAAGATTACCTTCTTTAGAACCAAATCCTGCTGCTGCAAGATAATTTCCTCTTTCATGAATTCCAGCACTTGTGAAACATTCAGGAAAATCATTCTTTACTGAAGTTAAGCCCACTGAACCTTCTAAATCAGAATCAAAAGCGTGAACTTTCTTACGATCCTTTTTAGACATATCACTGAGAATTGAAGTAATTGATTTTCCAAATTGTTTCCTACATGCATCTTTCTCACCACTTCCTTTGAATTCAAATGGAGCATTATTTTCTTGAGACGAAGCAACTTCTTCAAGCATTTCAACAGCTTTAGTTTGATTTTTTTCTTTGAGATACTTAATTCCAACATCAAATGGAATCACATCATGTAGTTGGCATTCACCTTCTAAATCAGGTATTCCAGGCCCCATCACTCTCTTACAAATTACAGCCACAGGTCCGTTAATCTCTAAAGATTTGGTAATACAGTCGTAAAGTTCAGTATAATTTTCTCCGTCGCAAGTAAAAACTTTGAATCCTTGACCTTCCAAAGTATTCCCTACATCAAAACCAGCCATGTAGTTGTTGGGATGCCCTGCAATAGTTACGTTATTATCATCAATAATCCATTTTACATTTAGATTATTTGCTACAGCCAATCTAGCAGCTTCAGCATTATTTCCTTCCATTTGAGCGCCATCAGAGCCATACATGATAATTGCAGAATTAGGATTTGCAAAGGCAACTCCATTCACATGCCCAGCAGCATGACCAAGCCTACCTGTCGAAAAGTCTATACAGTCTAATAATTCAGGTTCAGGATGTCCGGCCAATCCAGATCCATATTCTCTGTAATGGAGCAATTTTTCCGAATCCATTTTCCCCCTCACAACACCCCTTACGTATTGAAGCGCTGAACGGTGTCCAGCCTCATCAAAGAATTCATCGTGGATATTTGCGCCACCTTCTCTTAAAGAATCGACAATCAAAGTCTCTGGGACAATATCGTAAGGTCCACCCGTATGCCCACCCAGCCCCTTTGCTCTAGCGAAAGCAGTTGTAGCAATAACAGCATCACGTACTAAATCTATATTTTTGGATAATACTTCAAGTTCAGTTTCAGAAAGCTTCTCTTTACCATTTAATTTCAAATTTACGTAATTGCCAATATCAATTGGAAAATCCATTGGAAATCCAGTGTAGAAAGAGGACTTAAACTTTCGGGGTTATTTAATCAGCTTTTAGGCTAAGTACATCAGACTTGCCAGCGTCAAGAATAGCAACCGTAGAGACAGGAAATGGCTTACCACAAGCAGCCCCTAATGTGGCATTATTTCCATCAAAACTGTGAACGGGTGTTTTACTATCCTTTACTTGTTTTGCAGCATTCTCAGGACAATTTGAAGATACAATAACCAATTTTGCCGTTCCAGAATCAGCAGCTTTGCATGATTCTCTGGTACCAATGTGAACAGTACCTGTTTCAATTGCGGATCTTAGAGCTTTGTTGATATCCATCTACTTGCCTCCTTTTGCTTTTTTCTTAGGTTTATAGATTGCACTTACAGCACCAGTACCTAAGTGTACGGGCTGACCAACAATAATATTTTCAGCAACACCAGTCAGTACATCAGATTCCCCTGTCAATCCAGCTTGCAATAAGTGGGTAGATGTAATTTCGAAAGCAGCACGAGCCAAAACAGAAACTTTAGCTCCCGAGATACCATGTCTTCCAATAGCTTGGATTGAACCAGTGTTAGTCATAACATCTGAAACCAACATATTGTGTCTATGATCTACAGAAAGACCTTGTTCTGACAATGTTTTGTGAAGTTCAATTTGAATAGCAATTCTCGCAGCTTCAATTCCAAGAACCTCTGCAACTTCATGCAGTGAATTTGTACTGGTTCTTGTGGGATCAACGCCATCTTCTTCTAGAATGGCTTTCAAATCCGAACCTTCGGTAAAAATCACATATTCATCGCCTTCTTTTCTTACAATAGCTCTTTGAATATTTCCAATTCCATCAACCATCAAATGACTAACTTTATCTTCGATAATATATAATTTTTTGAAAGAAACCTCATCTTCTTCGAGTATAATGACTCCTTTCTCAATAGTTATTTTGGATTTTAGTCGCCCTCTTTTTTTGATTCGTGCAGCAAGTTCATCCATGGAAATCCCTCTTTGCTTCAAAATTTTGGCATTCGGTTCAATCAAAACTCTCAAATTCGTAATATCGGTATTGACATCGGCAAGTTGTGATACAGATTTTGCCTCTATACGGCTAGCAATCTCTAGAGCTTTCTTTTCGTTATTAGATATTGCAGGTTCCAGATAAACTTCCATGATAGGAGTCTTTGGAATTCTTCTTGCATCTACAATTTCAATCAAGCGAGGCAATCCAAGTGTAACATTCATTTCAGCTACACCGGCGTAGTGGAAAGTACGCATAGTCATCTGCGTTCCAGGCTCTCCAATCGATTGCGCAGCAATAACTCCAACAGCTTCAGTAGCATCTACTCTGTTTTGGTTATATTGCATTATTGCGCCATCAATAATCTGTTCAATTTGCTTATCTTTTAATCCATTTTCAAGACTTTTACTAGCAATATCCCGAGAGATTCCTTGAGGTAATAGCCCTCCTTTCTTTTCAATTATTTTACTTATTTTTATTTCTTTTTCATTAAGTTCAGAGTAGTCATCAGCTAATTTCTGAATATCTTTCTTGGTCAATTTTTTAGTTTCAGATTCACGCGCCAATTCTTCAATGTAATGTCCCGGTAGATCCTTACCTATTTTCTTAGCTTCTCTACGGAATCTGTTAACTTTTTTAGTTACAACATCGTCTTTAGAGGCTTTTTTACCTCTGGCGGCGGGCTTCTTTGAAGTTACAGGATCTTGTAATTCGGCTGCTGCTGCTTCGGCTGCTCCATCTCGGAATTTAGTAATTTTAGCAGCAGGAACGCCTGCATTTCTTAGTTCATTATCCGTTGCCGTAACAACTTGAGAAGCTAAGAAAATACCATGAGTATATAATTTAAGTGAGACTTTCTCACTGAGTCCCATTTCAGTAAATAGGTTAACTGCAAACATTCGTTCTTCTTCAAATCTTAGTCTTTCCCGATCAAGGTCTAATGCATCTTCTACCTGTGTATAATTTCTAGCGGATTTAACTTGCGTACCATCCATCTTGCGGAATTCTTCAAGTCTTATAGTACGTGGCAATTCAATTAATCTTTCAATTCTCAGGAAGGTAACATACGGTTCTTCAGTATGTGCTGGCAGCAAAAGTTTCTCTTCTTCAGGAACACTTGGCCTATCAAAAGAAAGAACTTCACCAATAACAGATTGATAACAAATACCTCTTGATTTTAGATATACATAACCGTTGAATGGATATCTGAATTGTTTTGAATTAATAGGAAAAGCAACACCCAAAAGGACCTGTCCTTTCTTAGAAATATGAGAAGTTACCCCGTCAATAGTGTACCCATCAGGCAAGGACCATATAACTCCCAATTTCTTCTCGACTCTTCTGAGAGCTTGGTCTGCTGAAATAGGTCCATCACTAACATCACCTTCTTCGAGAGCTTTAGCAACAATATTTTCTCTATCAATCAAATTATTCTTCGAAACATCAATTAACTGCAAAATTTCTTTGTAATAAAAATCTTTTCTCAAGGTTTTCAAATCACTCTTTTTCAAAGTCCCTAATAGATACCCCAAATCGACCGTCTTTTCTGCCAATTCAGGTGATAATCCACGCTTTTCAAGCGCTCGAATGGTATCAAGTCTAGCCATTATTTACCTCCTGAAGTTACATCTTCAACCAATGCATCAAGATCTACGGCATCCCCAAATTTACTTCGAGTAGGATCAATCGAGTCCTCACCATATTTGAATTGAACAACAGTATTTGCAGTATTTCTTACAGTACCATCGTATTTCACTCTAAGATCTTCTAAAGCATTAACCAAACGGCGCTGCATATATCCTGATCTGGAAGTTCTGACAGCCGTATCAACCAATCCCTCACGACCGCCCATTGAGTGGAAGAAATATTCTGTTGGGTTTAACCCTCTTTTGTACGAAGAACGTACAAATCCTTTTGCATCTGCACCCAAGTCTCCCTTGTTAAAGTGTGATAAAGTTCTCTTTTCATAACCTCTAGAAATTCTTTCACCTCTTACAGCTTGTTGACCAATAGATCCGGCCATCTGAGAAAGATTCAACATACTTCCTCTAGCTCCAGATCGGGCCATTATAACGGCAAAGTTGTCCATACCAAGGTGCCATCCTGCGATTTCACCAGATTTATCACGGACTTTACCCAGCAAAGACATAACTTCCACTTCTAAGGTTTCTTCAACACTTCTTCCAGGCCTTGGTTGCAGTTTTCCTTTGTTGTAAGCCATTACTAATTTGTCGACGTTCTTAACAGCATCTTTTTGAGCAACTAAAATTTGTTTTAGAGCATCCTCAGGAACATCAGCATCATCTATACCTGTAGTACATCCTGTTTCCATAAGCGCACCTACAGCCAAGCGAGTCACCTTATCGATAAATGCCCTAGCTGCATCAGATCCTTTTAATCTAGATATTTCTTCCAAAATTCTTCCTTTGAAAGCCGAAATAGAATTACCATCAACGGGGCCGCTAATCATATTTCCATTTACAATTTCAACAATCATATCCAATTCTGCATTTTCTTCAGGCGTTCTATCAGCAAAGTAAACTGAAGCATTATACTTCAAATTCATATCATCAGGCAAAAGCACTGAGAAAATTTGTCTTCCAGACCACCTAGGCCCACCCTTTGCTTTTGGATAATCGGGTTTTGGTAAACTTACTTTGTTTTCAACTCTAGATAAAATTCTAACTGTTTGGTCCATGTCATAACTAGCTTCACCATGAGTGAGCAAGAACATACCAGTTATGTGGTCATGTATAGCTCCAATAACAGCCCCACCAAATCTTGGTGAACGTATATGTTCTTGAACACGCATTAAAATTCTTGCTTCAGCCCGTGCTTCTTCTGACTGAACAACATGTAAATTCATCTCATCACCATCAAAATCAGCATTATATGGCGGACAAACACACAAATTGATTCTGAATGTTTTTCCTTTCATTATACGAACTTCGTGAGCCATCATAGACATGCGGTGTAAACTTGGCTGTCGGTTAAACAAGACAATATCTCCATCCATAAGATGTCTTTCAACAATAAAACCAGGTTCTAAACGGTCATGATTGAATTCCCAATTTTCGTCAGTTAATTTCACTCTTCGACCATCAGGTCTAATCATATAATTTATTCCCGGAATATATTGGTCAGGATCCGAAGGAACGAAATTTTCTTTGATTAAATCCCTCATAAAGGCCAAATTATGTATATTAATTCTAACAGGCACAGTCAATTCTCGTGCAGCAAGTTCAGGAACACCAACTTGATTTATACTCAAATAAGGATCAGGAGTAATAACTGTTCGAGCTGAGAAATTTACACGCTTACCTGATAAATTGGAACGGAATCGCCCTTCCTTACCTTTAAGCCTCTGGACAATTGTTTTCAATGGTCTTCCGGAACGGTGTCGTGCAGTAGGAATACCTGCAGTTTGATTATCGAAATAAGTGGTAATATGATATTGCAATAATTCCCAAAGATCTTCCACAATTAGTTGAGGAGCTCCCGCATCACGGTTTTCTCTTAAACGTTGATTGATTCTTAACACATCAACCAATTTGTGTGTAAGATCATCCTCAGATCTCTCACCAGATTCAAGAGTAATTGAAGGCCTCATTGGTACTGGTGGAACTGCTAGAACGGTCAAAACCATGTATTCAGGTCTAGTTATTTTGGGATTAAATCCTAAACAAAGCAAATCAGAATCAGGTATTTTTTCTAGACGTGAACGAACTTCTTTAGGAGTTAATTTGCGACCTTCTTCACGGAAAGTCGTTGGTTTATCTAAAGTGACTTTAATTTTTTCTTCGCCACAGTGCGGGCAAGTCTTTGATTTTACAGCTTCACGAACGGCTCTTCTTGAAATACCACCAATAGCAACAGTAGTTCCAGCATCGGAATCAACCAAAGCTTGAATTTGTTTATTGTAGTGGTCAATTCTGTCTTGTGTTAGCATAAGGCGTCCTGAACTTGGGTGCGTGGCATTTAGAACATCTTTAACAGTTTTTGAATAACCCGAATGAATTACTGGCATTGCCAAGTCAATATGGCCAAAGTGTCCTGGGTCCTCATCCATTTTACGGCCACTTGTTTTACATCTTAATCCAGGTTCAATGACTCCCATGTGTAAATCCATCAAACCCATTGGGATTGGGAACCCATCATCATCATATGTATCTGCAGTAATTACTTTTGTAGCAGATAATTTCCGGAATTCTTTTGGACCCATAAGGGCAAAATCAATTTTCCCAATTCTCTTTGGAATCATTTCCCTCATGATAAATCCTCCAGTCTAAGTCTAGCAGCAATACCAAGTGATTTCAATTCCTCTAATAACAATTTGAAGGCATAAGACATAGAAACAGGATAAATCGAAGTATTGTCACCCATTGGTGAAGTTAAAACACCTCTACGATCTAAGTATCCGATATGTCCAGTTTTACTATCAACATATTGTACAGTTTTATCACTTTCATCTAGCAATCTATCTTTAATTACCATAGCAGCTCCATGAGCAATCAAACAATCACGTTCCATTTCTCCAAATCTTAATCCACCCATACGGGCCCTACCTTCTGTAGGTTGTCTCGTAAGAAGTTGTACAGGTCCACGTGATCTAGCATGCATTTTACCAGAAACCATGTGGTGTAATTTTTGGTAATAAATAA
>CAZOEZ010000033.1:0-8249 GCA_964578995.1 uncultured archaeon | reverse complement strand
GTTTGCCACCAAGTATCCACAATTGGACATTTTCCTTTACCTATTACATTGTGGTACCATAGCCATTCAGGTTCTTTTATGGGTTCACCAACAGTCCCAAGTATCTTCAAACTGTCCAAATTGTATTTATTTGGCCATTTGTCCCCTTCTTTCATGAGAGCTCTTAGGGCAGTTGGTGCAGTGTAAAACTTGTTAACTTTATGTTTGTCAATGATTTCCCAGAATCTTCCAAAATCAGGGTAATTTGGAACTCCCTCAAACATCATTGTGACAGCACGGTTTGCCATTGGTCCATAGATTATGTAAGAGTGACCTGTAATCCATCCGATATCAGCAGTACACCAATAAATTTCATCGGGATGATAATCAAAGATGTAGTGGTGTGTTGTAGAAGTATATACCATATACCCTCCAGTAGTATGCATTACTCCTTTTGGTTTTCCTGTTGATCCACTTGTGTACAGGATGAATAATGGGTCTTCTGCATCCATTTCTTCAGGTGCACATTCGGCACCAGCTGAAGCCATTGCATCATGCCACCAAATATCTCTTCCTTTCATCATTTTGATAGGACTCCCCGTTCTTTTAACTACAAGAATATGTTGAATAGATGGAGTTTTCTTGACAGCAATATCTGCATTACTCTTCATAGAGATATCATTTTTAGTTCCTCTTACACCAGTATCTTGCGTAATCAGAACTTTACATTCCGAATCATTTATTCTTGCCTCCAAGCTATCTGGTGCAAACGCTCCAAAAACAACTGAATGAACTGCACCAATTCTAGCACATGCTAATACAGCGATTGCTAATTCTGGAATCATTTGCATATAGATGCAAACACGATCTCCTTTTTCTACCCCCAAATTTTTGAGTGCATTAGCCGTCAATTGAACTTTTTCTAATAGTTCATTATAATTGTAGTTCTTAGTTTCATCAGGATTGTTTCCTTCCCAGATTAGTGCAGTTTTTTCTCCATGCCCTTGTTCTACATGTCGGTCTACACAATTATAACATGCATTTAGTTTTGCACCTTCAAACCATTTTATGTTGGCTTTGTTAAAATCCCATTCCCAAATATTATCCCATTTTTTGAACCAAGTTATTCTTTCCGCCTGCTCAGCCCAGAAATTTTCAGGATTGTTTATAGAATGCTCATACAATCTTTTGTAGTCCTCTATACTTCCTATATGAGCGTTATTTTTGGCCTCATTATTGGGTTCATATTTCTGCATGTTAACTTCACCCTAGGTTGTGCAATGGACAAAAAGCTTTCGAAAGCAAAAATCACAAAATACCCTTTCTTTAGACCATTGTGAAGGTATGTCTGAAATGTGGCGCTGAACCACCCTTGGTTTCTCAGCTTTGCCACTCCTGTGTACGCCAAACTGTAGAGCTCTCTACTATACCAAAAAATCAAGGTGTGATATGTTGTAAATCCTGTTTTTCATTGAAGATTCCTGGGACTTGGGCTGAGTTTGATAACTTAGAGTCTTCAGTATCCAATTTTATTGATGGAACAATAAATTGGAATAAGGAAACTTCAAAACAAAAATCTAATTTGAGCCTGAAACAATTAGATCCACACAAATTTAGAGCAAATATCGATTGTGAAGGCGACTATCATGGCATTATTCTCAATAATACGATAAAAACTGAAATTCAAGTTAAATTCCAAGTTTGTCAAATATGTTCTAGGCAGGCAGGCGGTTACTATGAGGCTATTTTGCAAATCCGAACAAAACGTAAATCTATTCTTGATGAGGCTGTCGAAATGGTTTACAATCAAATAGATTCATCACCTTCCATTTTTTTCACAACGGAAGCAGGTCCAGTTAGAGGAGGGTATGATTTCCAATTATCATCTACTGAAAAGGCCCGTTCTGTATCTAGGGATTTAATGATAAAATTAGGAGGACATGTAACAGAGACTAATACCTTAGTCGGCCGCAAGGATGGCAAGGACTTGTTACGTCATACGTTTGGAGTTCGTTTACCTAGTGTAGGTATTAGCGATTATCTTTTCATGGACGAAAAAGTTTGGAAAGTTGCTCGTCTTGATAAGCGTAGAGCTAAGCTGGTTTTACTTTCAGCACCATACAGTCAAAAAACAGTAGAAGTTGATTCACTTAGAAATTCTCCAATTCTTGACACACCTCTCGATGTTCAAATTGTGAGTAGCAGGGCGTCTGAATATCAATTATTAGATCCTTTTACGCTCAAAACAGTTGATGCCATATCCCCTAAAGATTGGAAAGAAGGAAAAATACGTGCTCTTAGATATGGTAACGATACATTCTTTATTTGGGACTAAATTTCAAATTCTTCAAGTGTTGCTTGTCCTCGTTGCCTTTCACCTTCAATGGGTAGCGGATATTTTTCAGTAATACATCCTAGACATAGATCATTTTTATCTTTTCCAATAGATTCAACCAGGCCACTAATAGTTACATATTCTACCGAATCCGCTCCTATCTCTTTTGTAATTTCGTCTGTAGTTTTGTTTGGAGCTACAAATTCTTCTCTACTTGGCATATCAATTCCAAGAAAACAAGGTGAAATTATGGGTGGGCAGCCAACACGAATATGGACTTCTTTAGCTCCTGCATCTCTAACACTTTGGACAATTCTTTTGGAAGTATTGCCTCTTACAATAGAGTCATCAACTAGGACAACTTTCTTTCCTTTAACTATTTCTTTAATAGGGTTCAATTTTTCACTAATAGTTGCTTTTCTCTGTTCATTTACAGGTTGTATGAATGAACGATGCACATATCTATTTTTGATTAAACCTTCTCTGTAAGGTATATTCGAGGCTTCTGAGAAGCCAAGTGCACAAGCAATTCCAGAGTCAGGTACAGGGACTATGATGTCTGCATCTAGAGGGGCTTCTTCCCATAGTTTCCTTCCGATTTGCTGTCGAACAGAATAGGTTAGTACTCCATCAATTTTTGCATCAGGTCTTGCAAAATAAACGTATTCAAACATACAAAATGCTTTGTTGTCAGCGTTAGTTTTTGAGTGTGACGTTATTTCCTCAGGACTTAAACTTAGAATTTCCCCAGGTTCTACATCACGTATTACATTTCCACCCATTATTTCAATGGCTGAACTTTCAGAGGCTACAACATAGCCGTCTTTTATTTTACCGATACAGAGTGGTTTTATGCCTAGTGGATCACGGAAAGCATAAATCTCATCATTATGCAATAAAACAATAGAATAGCTTCCTATCATTTCCTCCATGGCTAATTGAATTGATTTTGCTATAGTGTGATTCTTTGAAAGATAATTGGCAATCACACGTACAATTATTTCCGAATCTGTATCAGACATAAATGCCCAGCCGGTATTCTCCTTTTCCTTTCTAAGTTGGTCTTGATTTGAGATGTTGCCGTTATGTCCTATACTTAGTTCACCTGTAGCAGATGATACTGTCATCGGTTGCGCATTTTTAACAGAAGAACCACCTGCAGTTGAATATCTTACGTGTCCAATTCCTATAGTACCTTTAGTAAATTCTTCTCCAAAATCGTCAAGAACTTCGCTTACGAGTCCCATCCCTTTTTGAGTTATATGTTCTTCATCAAAGATAGTGATTCCGGCAGATTCTTGTCCCCTATGCTGTAGAGCTCTTAGACCAACTTGTAATAAATTTAGTATAGGAAATTTACTGGCTATACCTAAAACACCACACGCCTCTCTAAGTGGCATTAGTGCGTTTTAGCCCAGCTATATTCGCGGGTTTTTGAGCTTGCACCGAAACCACAAGAAGCACATCTCTTCTTGCGCATATGGTATGCATGACGGCCACACCTTCTACAAATTAGGTGAGTTTGTTTTTGGCGTTTACCTTGTGCCGCTGTGCCTTTACTCATTTTTTAACCATAATTTCCCGAAAAGCAGTTCTCGGACCGTATCGGGCATCTGTCGACTTAGGGGGGTTATAAAATAACTTGTTTTAACCCAAACCAATTGCTTTGTAATCAAAATCCTCCTTTTCCATTGCCTCAGGTCCAAAAGCTCTTCTTCCGTCGATAATTACGTTTCCGTTCATCTTGTCTTTAATGAGCTTGTAGTCTAAATTTATGTATTGTTTCCATTCAGTCATCAGGATTATACAATCTGCTTTATCTATAGCATCTTCTGCCGTTTCAGTCATTTTAATATCCATTATTTCTTTGAAATTAGCCATAGCTTCAGGATCATGTGCTGTGATGTTTGCACCTTCTTCTAAAAGTTTTTTGATTACGACTTCACTTCGCGATTCTCTTATATCGTCCGTATCTGGTTTGAATGCTAATCCTAAAACGGTTATGTTTTTTCCTTTAAGGACTCCCAATCTTTCTTTAGCCATCTGAACAATAATGAGTGGTTGTGTGTCATTTACTTCAAGAGCTGCATCCAGCATCTTAGATTCAATTTTATATGATTTAGAAGCTGCTGCTAATGCTTTAACATCTTTAGGGAAACATGAGCCTCCAAAACCAGCCCCTGCCCGTAAAAATAGTGGAGATATTCTACTATCTAGCCCCATTCCTTCCGCTACATTTTCAAAATCAATACCCCAAGCATTACACATATTTGCCATTTCATTTACAAAAGAAATTTTTGTGGCCAAGAATGAGTTAGAAGCATATTTGATAAATTCCGCAGTTCTTGGGCTACAATCTAATTTGGGACATTTGTGCTTCTTATACAAATCGTGCATTATTTTTTTTGCAAGTTCATCCCCAGCACCTATGACGATTCTATCAGGTTCCTGAGCATCATTTACAGCACTTCCTTCTCTCAAAAATTCGGGATTCATTCCAATACCAAGTCGTTCCCTTTTCCATCCACTTTTTTTCAGAATTATAGGCAATACAGTTTCTTCAGTTGTTAGAGGGACAACTGTTGATTTTACAATGATAGTGTGCTCCTTTTCTTTAGCCCTTAATGCTCTTCCAATAGAGGATGATGCAGATTTGATGTAGCTCAAATCAATACTCCCATTCTGGTTTGAAGGTGTTCCTACACAAATGAATGTAACATCACTTTCTCTAATATTATTTTCAATATCAGTAGATCCTTTCAGGGATTGGTTCTTTATTCCCAATTGAATTAATTTTTCCAGACCAGGTTCAAATATTGGTGATTTGCCTTGGTTTAGTTCATTTATTTTTGATTCAATAATATCTAAACACGTGACTTGGTTTCCAGCATTGGCTAATGTGGCACCAGTAACTAGCCCAACATATCCAGTCCCCATCACCGTGATATTCATCATTTCGCCTTAGGAGAGCTACATAAAAGACCCTCCTATAGAAGTTTCGTGGTAACTCAGTTAGAAATCAAAAAGAGACGTCCAATAAATAAAAAAGAGGCTAAACTTTTCAACCAATTACTGGGTGAAGCACATGGTTTTTCTTTTACACTTTCTGCGGGAAAATATGAAACGGCTAAGTCTAGGGATTTCGATGTAATAATTCAGAACGGTCATATCTTTGCATTATTGTTAGGTGAGGTTGCACATTTATCCGTTAGAGGTTTACTCAGTCATGTTCCTGAAACGGGGTGGGTTCAGGTAGATATGGGTGCCGTTCCTTTTGTTTGCAATGGAGCTAATGTAATGGCTGCTGGGATAAATGATGTTAGTCCAGAGATATCTAAAAGTCAATTTGTGTGGATCCGTGAAGAGAATCATCACAAACCTTTGGGTGTTGGAAGAGCTCTTTTGGATAGCAATGAGATACTTGAGTCCAAACAAGGTAAAGCGATTAAAGCACTTCATTATATAGGCGATAAAATTTGGGAATATGGGGTCAAAGACTAAACTTTAATATTTTGCATGCTTACGAGGAGTTCCAAGCTATGAGAAAACTTCCATTATTTCTGTTATTCGCTCTAGTGTTTTTAGCACTTAGTGGGCAAGCAGTTAGTGGTGAAACTTTTGCTCCTGTCGAGTTGTATATTTCAGGCCCTCCTAATGGCCAATTAAGAATAGATGAACCCAGTGGTTCGAATACAGAATCACTTACTATCGCTGATGGTGAAACTGGTCAGGGAACTTTTCAGGAACTTGGTAAATGGACGACATCATCTCTTTCAGCCGTTTCTAATATTTCAGGTGAATGGGTTGGCAAAGCTTGGGTTTCATCAGTTAATAGAGATGCTACAATTACAATCAGGTATACTCTACTGCAGAATGATGAGAGCATAGAACAATTTGAATTTTCAGGTGATGTTAACAGTGGAGAATCTGCTCAGCTATCTGGTCAGGAATCATTTTCACTTCATAACCTTGATGATTCTCCAATCACTTTGCAAATAGAGAGTAGTTGGAGCGGCCGTGGCCCTCCACCTCCCCTTACTGAAGGTAACACGAGTATTACTTTCGATTATGGCTCATCATCTTCTAAAACAATGATTACAATACCGATAAGTCACTTACAGATTGTCGGAGGAGACGATCCTACGAGCGTCACAGGTCAAAATTCTTTCTTTGTCTATGTAGAAGTCTATGATGTATTTGGTGTTGATGATGTTTTGTCACAGGATGAAGAGGATTATTCTATGCGAATGGGGCCTTCTGGTGATTCACCTTGGAGTGCAACGGTCGATAAAATTTCTAAGAAGTCAGATTATGTCGAAATCAAATTTCTCTGGTCTTATGAAGGCCATACCTTACCAGCAGGGGAAAATACATATTCAATAGAAGTTGATGCAACAGATATTCTAAGTAATCTTGATTGGTCTAAGACATTTCAAACAACGATTTATATTGAGCCAGAGCCTGATGTTGAAATAGATCCTGTAACCAGTACTTCTAAAGTTGCTGAATTTGGAAAGGCAGCAGTATTCACTTTATCTGTGAGAAATACAGGGACAGGAATGGATGAGTTTATGGTCACTTATGATAATAATGATGGCTGGGATACAATGTTAGATTTTACAGATATAGAATTAGAACCTGGTGATAGTCAAAACATCAAATTGAGTGTTACTCCTCCAGACACAGCTTCCGATGGTCAGGAATCACCTACTCAGGTTACGGTTACAGCATCATCAAATTCAGATGTTTCAGCTTCTGTAACATTAATTACAACAGCTAGAGAGCCTGAACCAAATTGGGATTTTTCGATTATTATCAACAAGGACGATAGTGAAGCTTATGATTACAGCAGTGATAGCTTTATCATAAAGGATCGTGCCCCAATCGAAGTTTCTTTTTCGATAATCAATCAAGGAAATGATCAAAATAATTATAATATCAAAGCAATCTCCGTTGAGAGTGCATTCAGTACTGCTTTTGATAAGAGTATAATATCTTCTCTGCCACAGGGTCAGATGGATACTATAATCCTTACACTAACGCCTCGAGAGGACTATTATGGCACCAACACATTTGTTGAAATTGAAGTTACATCTTCAGCAGATTCCAATAAAGAAACTGAGACAATTGAGGTCTTTTTAGAGCAAAGTGGAAGAATAACAGGCGATTCCAATCTTCAGTTGAAAGTATCCAAAGGCAAATCTCTAAATCACGTATTAAGCATATCAAATACAGATGTAAATGAAGTTAAGCAGATATATTTTGGGGTTTCTGGAGAACAATCTAGTGACAAACAAGCAGAAGGTTGGTTTACTTTTAGTGATAGGGATGGGAAAAATATAGATATTACTTCCTTTTCGACACTCTTACCTGGTAAACAGATAGAAATAACTATTACTATTTCAATCCCCTCGGGAGCAGATATTGGTTCCTATGATATGAATATTTGGATGTATAATGAGAGGGGTGCCCAAATATCTGAACAATATTCTATTCAAGTAGTTGCAGTTCAGGCTGAAGAGAGTGAAGAAACTAATCCAATTCTATATGGTGCTTTAGTTCTTGTTTTAGGCGGTGTTTTAATTTATGGTTATCGCAATTTCTACTTGAATGATGGTTATGAAGATGAATATGATGATTTCGATGAGTTAGAAGATGTTCCTGAGATTTTTGAAGAATTAGAACCACCAGTGCCTGAGGCTGTAGTGGCGCCAGTAGCAGAAGCATTGCCACCAGTGCCTGAAGCTGTAGTAGCGCCAGTAGCAGAAGCACTGCCACCAGCCCCCCCAGCTTCCAAGTCGCGTAAGAAATGGTTTGGTTTGTTTGGAAAGAGCGATGATCAACCGGCCGCAGAGCCTGCAATTGCCCAACCGGTGGCAGCAGAGCCTGCAATTGCCCAACCGGTGGCAGCAGAGCCCGTAGTTGCCCAACCAGT
>CAZOEZ010000032.1:0-8979 GCA_964578995.1 uncultured archaeon | reverse complement strand
GCTGCAAGTGTTTGATAGTCACCATCTACAGTTTTTTCCATTTTTCTTAGAAGATGGCCCATTTCATCTTTCAAAAGGAGTGGGTCCCAATCTCTTCCCCACAAAACTTTGATTACATTCCAACCAGATCCTCTGAAAATTGCTTCTAATTCCTGGATAATCTTCCCATTACCTCTTACCGGGCCATCCAATCTTTGTAGGTTACAATTTACAACAAAGGTCAAATTGTCTAATTTTTCTCTGTTAGCTAAATGTAAGGCATGTAATGTTTCTGGCTCGTCACATTCTCCATCGCCTAGAAATGCCCAAACTCTGCTGTTTGATGTGTCTGCAATTCCACGTTCCTGAATATATCTCAAGAATCTAGCATGATATATTGCATTTGTAGGACCTAATCCCATAGACACTGTAGGAAATTCCCAGAAATCAGGCATTAGTCTTGGGTGAGGGTAACTCGATAATCCGTCTGCAAAAGCTTCTCTCCTGAAATGATCTAAGTGTCCTTCGTTCAATCTTCCTTCAAGATATGCTCTTGAATAAATTCCTGGTGATGCATGTCCTTGATAATAGATGAAGTCACCGATTCCATTATTTTTACCTTTGAAGAAATGATGAAATCCTACTTCGTATAGGCTAGCTGCTGAGGCGTATGTAGAAATGTGTCCTCCTAATCCTTCGAATTTTTTATTAGCCTTGGACACCATCATAGCAGCATTCCATCTAATTATCCGTCTTATTTTCTTTTCGAGTATTTCATCTCCTGGATAATTAGGTTCTGATTCTGGGGGTATTGTGTTTACGTAGGGGCTATTTGTGAGTGGTGGAATTGCTATATTTCTATCTCTTGCCTCTCTGATTAGAGTTTGTAATAGATATCTTGCTCTTTCTTCTCCCTTTACATCAATAATAGAGGCAATTGAGTCTATCCATTCCTCTGTTTCTTGAGGGTCCCTATCTGGTAATTGTTGTCTGTATCCTTTCCCCATGTGTTTCCTTTTTTTCTCTTATAGTCATTTGTATTTATATGATTAGGATTGGAATATCTTGGCGAGTTTAGGTCCTTTTCTTTTTATATTTTTCATTTTTTGATTGACATATCCAATTAATAAGGGAAAAAAGACAGTTGCTTCTCCCCATACCATTACTTCTTCCATTACTTTATCATTTTTCCCCCAAGATATCGCTTCTTTTAGAGTAGAACCAGATAATCCACCATCCCTTAAATCTGCAGTACTAATCTGAATCCCAAATTTGTGTTTTTCTACTTCGAATCCAAGCATCTCAGCCACAATTACTGCGTCTTGTGCATAGTTCTTAGGAACTCCCCCACCCACAACTATTATTCCAGATTCTCCACACTTACTTTTCATGAATGCGATTTCTTTTAAATCTTTAATAGAGTCAATAGTCATTCCACCCTTTTCTTTTTGTTGCATTGCTAATCCAATCCCTATAGAACAGTCATTTATTGCAGGTATGAAAATAGGAATCTCTTCTTCAAAGGCTGCTTGCATTACACTGTCTTTTACTTCAGCATGTGATAACCAGCTTCCACAATTTTTCATAAATTCCCGACTTGAGTAATTGCCTTCCGGGATACTTTCAGATATTTTCTTAAATGTTAGATCAACTTGTTTTAGTGCTACTTCATCTAGGAGGTGATCATATATTCTGTCTATGTACAAACTTTGAAGTTCTGAATCATCTTGATGTGGATTACAAATGTAATGTTTGTGACCTAATGCTTCTAACATATCTTGCTCAAATAACGCTCCTGTACACACTAAGGCATCCACGTGTCTAGCTCTTATCGCATCAATTGTTATTTGTCTTAAGCCTGCGCTGAATATGCTTCCCGAAAGAGACCAAATTATTGCTGTATTTGTTTGAAGTTTCTTATAGTATAATTGTGAAGCTAGCCCTATATTTCTGGCCTCAAAACTAGATTCAGCAAATGATTCCACCAAACTAGAAAGATCATTACTATCTTCGATTTTTATTTGTTTTACTTCATTTTTAAGGAGTTCACTTTTTCTTTCTTTTTGTTCTTTTGATAAATCTACCAAAGGTTTATTGGGGATTTCATATTTTCCCATCTTAAATTCCTTCTGTTGAGACAAGTTTGTTTTTTTCCCTTATTTTTAGTGCATTTAATTTTAATGACTTTAATTCTGATAGCATTTCTTTATCATTAGTTGCTACCAAGTATCCGTTTTTTGCAGCAGCTATCAGCATAGTATCAGCATATCCACTTCCTATGTCTATAATTTTCAATGTCCTACACATTTTTAGTGCGGCCTTTGAATCATTTGAATCTAACTTTTCCAATTCAGCAATAACGCAACTAGGTATAGCTAAATTCCATCCTGGTACTGCTTCTGAAATAGCTTCTCTGAAGTCAGGGCCACCATTGAATGTCCACAAGATGATATTAGTATCTGCTAAGACAGTTTTCATTCCTTAATAATTCCATATCCTATTAAGTGCCATTTTCCATCTACTCTTCTACTCAGAGCTATTCTTTGCCCAATCGGTGCACAAACAGGAATTGTTAAATTAATATCAACGATATTTTCTCTAACAGTAATTGGAATGCCTACTGTAGTTCTTGTACCTACTGTTATCATAAGGGGTTCCTTTGTTTTTAATTCACCCATATCTTGTATATTTTTTGTTCCGACTACCCGGTCTAATAATTTTGCTTCTACACTAAATTTGTCCCAAATTGGTGGTAAAGTACCAGGTTTTCCTATAACATTGCCAAGTAATGAATCAGATTTTGTCATAGATGGATCCAAGCTAGTACCAATTGCAACTAGCCCTCCAGGTCCTAATGAATCTCTAGCTACACCGCTATGCAGACTATTGACCTCTGTTTCAATCGTTTCTAGTCCTTTTTTGGTTGTTCTTCCAGGTTTTATTTCTATTTTGTCGCCAACCTTGATTTTTCCAATGCTAACAGTACCTCCAAGAACGCCACCTCGTAATTTTTTTGGCTTAGTTCCAGGTTTGTTGATATCAAAAGATCTAGCAATATTCATTTGGAAGTCGCTTTTCAAATCTTTATCAGGTGTTGGAAAAAGTTCTTCTATAGCTTGTATGAGCAAGTCAATATTCCTATTGTGGTGTGCTGAAACGGGTATTATAGGTGAATTTTCCAAAAGAGAGCCTTTTAAGAAATTCTTAATTTCCTTGTATGATTCTAGGGCTCTTTCTTTTGAGCAAACATCTATTTTATTCTGTACAATTATGAATTTGTCAAAGCCCATTATCTCAAGAGCGGATAGGTGTTCTCTAGTTTGTGGTTGAGGACATTCTTCGTTTGCTGCAATAATTAGTATTGCTGCATCCATTATTGCAGCACCGCTGAGCATGACTGCCATTAGTGTTTCGTGCCCAGGTGCATCAACAAAACTTACAGTCCTAAGGTGCTCTAATTTCCCGCCCTTAAATTCTTTTTTCCCGGGTTCTGATGTATAAAATTCCCTCCCTCCTTTCATTTTAACATGATAAAAGTCAGCATCAGCATATCCTAATTTGATGGATATACCTCTTTTCATTTCTTCACTGTGTTGATCTGTCCACTTCCCCGTTAATGCCTGAGTCAGTGTGGTCTTCCCATGGTCAACATGCCCCACCATTCCGATATTTATCTCGGGTTGAGGGGATGCTGTCAACTTAAGCCTCCTCTGGTTTTAGTAGCTCCTCTATAGATTTAGGCCCGTAGTCAATAACTTTTAGATTTACTTGTGAAATATCACCACTTAGAGTTCGACCCCTAACCAACTTCCTTTTGCGTTGCCCGTCCTTTATTGGGTTGAATCCAACAGAACCCTTCATCAGTATTTTTCTTCTCTGGTTTCCATCTAAATCACCACGCATTGGTACACCTGATTTATCCGAGCCTCCAGTTATTTTCAATTTATATCCTGGTAATTCAACAAAAATTCCGTCTATTTCTTCACCTATAGACTTGCCAACTAGTGCATTGGATTTGTCTTCGGAAAGGACTTTTTTGTGCGTTATTTTGCTTTTTGGATCTGCTATTACGGTTTTGAACTCAGCCATGTCTCACCTTGTGTGAAGTTTGCGTGATAAAAGCTAATATTTAAAGAATATTGCGAAAAGTAACAATTATATAGTCGATATGCGCGTACACACTAATGGGGTTGCTGGTTATAGCCATAGATAGGGACAATGATTTGGGTCGAAAGACTGGAATTCGTAGTCCAGTAATTGGGAGAGAACCCAATGTTAAAGCAGCAATAGAATTAGGTTTAGCAGATCCTGAAGAAAGTGATACGAATACAATGTTAGAAGCAATTCGTACCTATGACCAGCTATTAGATGATGGAGAAGATGTAGAGGTAGTAACCATATGTGGAGACATTAGAGTAGGTACTAAATCAGACATGAAGATTGCTAATACGTTGGACCAAGTAATAATTAAAACTAAATCAACGAGGGCAATACTTGTTAGTGATGGTTCAGATGATCTTCAGTTAGAACCAATAATTCGTTCACGTTTACGAATAGATTCAACACGTATGGTTGTTGTTCAGCAATCAAGACCTATAGAAGATACATTATACACAATAGTTCATAAGATGGAAGATCCTAAAATTCAAAGACAATTTATTCTTCCTATTGCACTGATTGTATTTGTGTGGGGTTTAGCTGGTATTTTAGGTTTATCTGAGATTGCTTCAGGACTTATCTGGGTTATTCTAAGTGGTTATCTATTAGTCAAAGTAGCTGGCTGGGAGGATGAATTCCGAACTTTCTATAATGAGTTATTAACGACTAGTGAGCGTGTTTCAATATATTCTTATGTTTGGCTTATTGCTATTTTGCTATTTGTTGTTGGAGTAGCACAAGGGATAGAGCAAATGTCAAAAGAACTTGGTGTTCCTGCAATGGTCCTTGCCTTTTTAGGGTGGGATGGAGTCTTGCCTTATTTGTTGTCAGCAATAATCTGTGTTGAAGTATCTCGAACAATTGATACCTATGTTAGAGAGGGTGTTTTCAACATAAATATTATTAGATTTATATTTACAGTTGTGAGTCTTGGAGCAATCACTGCAGGTATTATAGACATAATGTCAGATGTTGTAACTAGAGGTACTACTGAACTTAATGAGCTTGATGAGGGCCTTTTGAAGATATTTGTTGGTGGTGGAATAGCTGTTTTGGGTCGTCTTGTTTTTGATATTATTAGGGAAAGAGTTGATGAAAAGGATTTGTCTACTGATGAAAAGTTGACTATTGATGAATAGACAACTATGGGTAATTGTGAAGTTTTACGAATAGGCCATCGTCCTGAAAGAGACAAAAGGATAACAACACATGTAGCTCTGACTGCCCGAGCTTTTGGCGCCTGTAAAATATCTTTGTCAAAACCTGATAGTCGTATTGTTGACACGGTAGATAAAGTAACAGAAAAATTTGGCGGAGATTTCATTATCGAAACTACAACAAATCCTAAAGCAATTGTTAAAAATTGGGTGGGAACAACGGTTCATCTAACTATGTTCGGACTTCCTATAGATGATAGTTTAGAAGATATTAAGAAGTGTAAAGATCCACTTTTATTTATTGTAGGTGCCGAAAAAGTGCCTCCTTGGGTCTTTGAGCACTCAAATTTCAATATAGCTATTGGCAGTCAACCTCATTCAGAGGTATCTGCATTGGCAATTGCCTTATCGAAGATAAATGTTGCATCCTATAACCAGAATTTTGAGGGTCAATTACAAGTTGTTCCATCCGGCGAACGGCGGGAAATGGAAAATAGCAGTAAAATTGATTCTTAGTCTGCCTTTTCTTCTTTTTTATCTGCTACCAAAGTTATCTCGATAAACGACATCCTAAATGTTCCTTTTTTATCTTTTTTTGGTACATTTTCAGTTCCTATTTCAACATTCTTAACAACCGTTTCAATATCTTTTTTAAATCTATTCTTAAATTGTTCAGAGACATTTACAGCATTGGAGATTGATTTCCCTCTTGCTTTTAATTTAACTTCTTTAATCTCTTCACGATCTAAGTATGACATCATGTCAGGAAAATACATGAATGGGTCCTCAGATCCTATAAATATAGTTCCTATGTTACCATCCAACTTTTTGTTTACTCGGAATCTTCTTTTGTTTGTTTTCTTTGGCTTAGGTTTTCTAGGCTTCTCCTCTTTTGTATTGGCCACTTAGTTTTTCCATTCCGCAGTTCTATATATCTCTAATCGAATGTTTCTTTTTGCCATTTTACCTCTATTTTGTTGTAGAAGAATATGCTGAATAGTGCTAGAATACCACATATGCAGGATAATGCTATCAGTACTGTTGAAATGCTGTAGCTAATAGCTAAACTTAGGATAGTCATAGCAATCATAGGAGGTACTGATATTACAAAAAATTTGAGGAAGACTATTGCATCAAAGAGTGCTGAGTTTGTCCTGAGTCCTGTTGACCATGCCGTATAGTTTACAATGTACATTCCAACAGTAATCATTACTATAATCCCTATAGGTAGTAAATTTATTTCTGAGCTCATATATGAGATTAGTGATAAAAATAATAGTGGAATCCACCATGTTATAGTAAAGAATAGAACAAGGCGCGCTCTTACTACATCGGAAACTGTTACTGGTAATGTGGAATAAAAAGTGGGACTATCTATGGTGTTTAGCCATGAATAGATCATAGTTCCAAAAAAACCAACCATGACTCCATAGAAAATGGTATTGAAGTCAACTTGTATTGGTAGTCCTTTATCGATGAACCAGTTCATAAATGTTAGAATTCCTAAGGGAAAAGCGAAAGAAAAAAACATCTTTGTTCCCGTTTTACTTCTTTGTAAGTCAATTCTTTCTTTAGAAATGATAGTAGGGTTTGAAATTTTTTTGGCCCAATTGAATTTCTCAATATACTCTTTCAATCTATCTCGGTACCCTATAGTTTTAATCGATCCTTCTTCGTAATAATTGGTCACTAAAATCGTTGCACAAAAAGAAATTATTAAGGGATTAAATAATGATATAAAAATAAAAATAGGCTCTTTGTGCAAGTACCATTCTAGTGAGGGTGTAATTGCAATATTTCTAACGGATAGTGAATAGATAATTAGTGTCACAAGACCGCCTACAATACTGAATTTCCAAGAAATTCTATAGAGGCTCGATATCAAATATGCAAAAGATAGTCCTGTCAAGAATGAAAAAGATAAAGAAATACTAAATTCTATTAGATTAATTAGGTCTATTCCATAAAAATAAGATCCTATTAGTCCTCCTATGAATGCAGGTATGAGTGTGAAAAAGGAATAGAAAATAAATTCTTTTATAAAATATAGCAATGTTATCTTCCTTTGTGTTATTGGTTGCGTTGTTGGTAGTCCTATAATCAATCCTAGATATCCAAAAATCCTCTCTAAGAATTCATTTCCAAAAAAGGCCAATGTTCCTGCGAAAACACCATAGAATAGAATTCCAAAATGCAGAACCTCTAGATATTCTATATACCCCATATCCGCAATCATTTCATCTGTGAAAGCAATTGCTAAAAAACCGCTTATTGAAACAAGTATCGGGAAAGAATAGAATCCTTTTCCACTTGCAAAGCTCGTGTTTAGTCTTATTTCTTCTTGGAGCATTCTCCATAATATTAGTCTACTCATAGTATTATTTCATGGAATAATTCTTCTAAACTTATATTCTGGCTATCTAATTCATTTATTTTAATCATAGATTGTATTTTTCCATTGTGGATTATAGCTGCGCGATCACAAAGTCTTTGAGCATTTTCTAGCAAATGTGTATTAAGAAACACGGTCCCACCATTCTCTACATATTGGATTAACCAATCTCTTACTTTTGTTTGTACAATGGGATCTAAATTTATGAATGGTTCATCCAAAAACATAAGTTCAGTATCTGAAATAAAAGCGGCTGCAAGCATTACTTTTTGTTTTTGCCCTCTAGATAAATTTCGACATACTCGCCCTTCCATGGCTTCTAGTTCAAAGAAAGTTATCCATTCTTCAATATCTGGACTTTCAATTTGCCTTATTGATGCGACCATTTCTAGAACTTCTCTAGGAGTCAAAAAACTAGGGGGAGATTCTTGCTCAGGTACAATAGCTATCTTTTTCTTTACATCTATTACATTATCTTCAATGTTCATTCCTAATATTTCTGCAGTACCCTCAGAAGATTTAATTTGCCCAGTCAAAATCTTTAGGAGCGTTGTTTTTCCAGCTCCGTTAGGACCTAGTAAGCCGAAAAATTCCCCCTTTTCAATATCTATATTTACTTTGTCAAGAGCTAGTACATCATCGTATTTCTTTGACAATTCTTTACAAGATATTAAAGTCATTATTATTTGAACATTGAGATCACATTCTGAGTTATAGTATTTTCATCGTTTTCATCTACTACTAATTCTTCGTCATCATTTCCAAAAATGGTGTTTCTTAATAGATGCATGGTCGAATTATATCCTAAACTATCTTTGCCAATGAGTCTTACAGGTAATGGTAAGAGTTCCCAAGTCTTATCCACAAATCCTTGGTAATTTTCATCATTAGATACATAGGATTTACCTTTGTTACCAACTTTTTTCATTGAACTTATGACTATTTTTGTAGCTACAGTTATCACAATTTTATCTATAGTTCCTTTAACAACTTTTTCAGTAGTTGCGGCAGCTTCAGTAGCTTTTTCTGTTGCTATTTCCCCTATTATCCTTGCAGAGTCCACAACTTTGTCTGTTGCTTCAGATGCTGTTTCTCTTAGTGTATCTATGCTCTTTGCCCCCATTTCAGTTGCTTTTTCTAATATTCCGGCATCTTCTTTTTTTTCTTTATCCTTATCTTCATCTGGCATAAACCACTATCACCAATTCTATTATTAAATGTGTGGCCCAGAGGTGTCCGTAGCGGGGGTCGCATAGCCAGGCCAATTGCGCTGGGTTTAGGTCCCAGTCCTTA
>CAZOEZ010000031.1:0-9452 GCA_964578995.1 uncultured archaeon | reverse complement strand
TATCTAGTGCTATAACTATGTGGGTTGTAGTTATAGTTCAAGATTTAGAATATCGGAATATTCCCAATTCTGATTTTCAGATTTTCTTTTTAATGGCGTTAGTGCCAACTTTATTAGGACATACAATGCAAAACTGGGCGCTTGCATTTTTACCAGCGTATGTCGTTTCTATAGCTTTACTAACTGAACCAGTTGGTTCAGGCATTCTTGCTTGGTACTTCTTTGAGGAAGTTCCTAGTTTAGGAGTTTTTATTGGAGGATTAATTGTTCTTTTTGGCGTTTATATGGTGGCTTTATCTGAAAAAGAATCTAATTCATAAGATTACTTTTCAATTTTTCGAATTCTTGATTTGTAAGTATTCCACTTTTCCTTAGATTATCTAATTCTTTCAACCTTTTAATTTTATCATCTTCTACTTTGTTTTGAACTGTTTGCGTCTTCATTTTTTCTATCGTTTCTTTTTTGTCCTTGATTTGATTTTTTCTTTGATTTCTTTGTGCTAGTTCTTTCAGAATTGTAGCAGCTCTTTCGAGTTCTTCTACACCGGAAACTTTAGCTAAAGCTTCGCTGGCTTCATTTTTTTTCTTTTTGCGAATGATACGTCTCTTAACAGCCATTCGTATTTTCTTCAGATACAAACAGATAAATAAATATTAGAGTCGTGTTAAACGTTTAAAACACCCATCCACTGTCAAATCATGTCTGATATAACACTCCTAGGTGGTGAAGAACTGAAGATGAAGTTGAGACCTCATATGTTTTCTTTCTTCAATCTTTATGTTGTTTTCTTTTTGCTCCTTGTTTGGGCTTATATCATCTATGATTTTTTTGTACAGGATAAATTTACAGATTTCCCTCTTTATGAATATATAATTAAGATTCCTTTTGCCAATGAAGTTTTAGCGGGAGCTATAATTTGGTCTCTAGTTTTATTCATTGTTGGATTTGCAGCACGCTATTTCTTTTTGGATTCAGGAGGGCAAAGTATATTTCGTTTATATTCAAGTATAGCTATAATCGGTATTGGAGTATTATCTTATCACCAATGGAAGATAGGAGATACAATGGCCTTTGGTCTTTGGTTTATTCCTTCAATGACGGCCGCTGTTGCACTCCTAGGTTTATTCTCTGTTGAGTTTTATCGTCGTTCATTTACATATTTTCTTACAGATAATCGTATTGTCCTAAAGAGTAATTTCTTGATGAATCGTAGTGAACGGCAAGTCCGCTACAATCATATTGAGGATATAAAATTGGAGCAGGGGATTATTGGAAGCATATTTGGTTATGGAACTGTATTGCCTTTGACTGGATCTGGTTTGGGGACAGGAACAGACGAATCAATGGTAGTTGCAGGCTCGGGAGCTGAAATTAAAGGATTAGGAAGCCTAGGCATAGCTGGAGGTTCCCGTAGTTCTTCTAAGAAAACTCGCCATAATCCAAACGATTGTTTGTTTGGAGTTCCATCACCCGGAAAAGTTAGAGATTTGATAACTGAGAATATTCAGGCAGACACGGGCGTCGAACACTTAAAGAATATTAAAGAACTATTAAGTCAACAAGAAGAAGACGAAGAGTAATTACGCAGTTTCTACACTTATTCCAGCTTCTTTAAGCATGTTTAATGATAGGTTAAAATCAGTCATCCATCTTTTAGGTATATCTGTATTTTCAGGATAAAAAACGAATGAAATTCCTGCCTGAATAAGTGACCTTGCGCACCTTGTACAGGGTGGCCACGTCACATATACGGTACAACCTTTTAGCGACATTCCAATTCTTGCAGCGTGCATTATTGCATTCTCTTCAGCATGACAAATTAGTGGATACTTAATTTCACGATTATTCAGTCTTTCATCATTATCTTCAATTCCTCTTGGTAATCCATTGAATCCAGTACTTCGTATTTCTCGGTCGGGACCTACAACAACACACCCAACTTGTGTCGAAGGGTCTTTGCTCCATTCAGATATATGTGTTGCTAGTCTTAGGAACCGAGCATCCCACTTAGTCATTAATCTATATTCTATAAGGGCCCCATATAGGTATCTACGTTTTTTGCATCTCTGTACAAATAGTGCATTCACATTTATTTTTTCTAGCTTGGCACCATTGCCTTCCATAGAAAATTATTTGCAAATGCAATTTATTCCATAATTTCTCTTCAAATATTCGTTTTAGGTCCCTTTCAGTTGTTACTACATTTTTCCCATTAGACAAACCCCATCTAAATGCAAGTCTGTGAATGTGTGTATCAACCGGAAAAGCAGGTTTATTGAAAGCCTGAGACATTATTACTGAAGCAGTTTTATGACCGACTCCAGCTAATTCTTCCAATTCTTCAAAAGTATTGGGGACTTCTCCATTATGGTCTTTCAACAATTGTTCTGACATTTTTTTTATGTTCTTAGCCTTTGTTGGAGCAAGACCAATTTCTCTAATGATTTCTTTAATTTGTTCCATCTCTAATTTATTCATTTCTTTAGCGGTATTAGCTATTTGAAATAATTTTGGTGTTATTTCATTTACTTTTTTATCCGTGCTCTGTGCGCTTAGCATCACTGCTACTAGAAAAGTAAAGTTATTCTCATGGTCTAGAGGAATATCAGGATTTGGATATAAATCTTCCAAAGTTGAAGTTATAAATTTAACTTTGTCAGCAAGTTTCAATTTACTCCCCTAGCGACCTTTAAAATCTGGTTTTCTCTTTTCTATAAAGGCTGCAATCCCTTCTTTTCCGTCTTCAGAATTAGCGCATTCTATGAACATTTCCCGTTCAAATTTCAATCCTTCTTCTAGATTCATTTGAGAGACTGCTTTTACGCTCTTTTTTGCACGTTCAATAGCATATGATGATTTTCCAGCAATGGTATTTGCAATTTCCATGGTTTTTGCTTCTAATTCCTCGGCTGCATATGTGAAATTTAAGATTCCGTAGTTACAGGCTTCTTCTGCAGTTATCATCCTTCCTGTTAGAATCATTTCCATTGCTCTACCTTCACCTATTAATCGTGTAAGTCTCTGAGTTCCTCCAGCACCAGGTATTATTCCTAGATTTATCTCCGGTTGGCCTAATTTTGATCGATCACTTGCAATTCTCAAATCACAAGCCATTGCAATTTCTAAACCCCCGCCAAGGCAAAATCCGTCAATCATTGCAATTACTGGTTTTGATAAATTGGAGATTACTTTTGTTACTATCCAGTCTTTCTCTAAAGCCTCTTGGTTACTCATATCTCTTTCCAAAAATTCCTTGATATCAGCCCCAGCAATGAATGCCTTTCCTGGAGCACCAGTAAGTATAATGACAGAAATAGTAGAATCTTTTCCTAAATCTGTAAATGCACTAGCTAATTCAGATCTCGTTTCGGAATTCATACTGTTCATTTGTTCAGGGCGATTTACGGTAACAAGACCAATCTTTCCTTTTCTTTCTATCAATACGTTTTCCATATTCAATTCACCCGGGGTCTTTTATTGAAGTTTTGTTTATTCATCAACAGTTCCACATGATGGGCAAGTTTTGTCATCGGTCATTTCAAACATAGAACCACATGCACCACATAAGAATTCGCCATCCATCTCAGTAAAATTAGAGGAACCATTTTCTCCCATACCTTCTATTATTTCATCTCCACCTTTATTACCTAAGAAATAAAATCCAGCTCCACCCAAGGCGCCTATTCCTAGAATCCCAATTCCAATAAATAACGGGTTGATCGAGCTTTCGGAATCTTCTTCTATTATGGTTACTGGTTCATCAGCTTCAAGAACAATAAATCCAGTTTCAGCTTCAGATTCAAAATCCATTCTGTCTACAGCCACTACAGAATAGTAATATTTGTAGCCCATCTCTACTCTTGAATCTCGATATGAAAGGTATAAATCACCTGCTTCTAGATTACCAATAACTGTTCCTGTTTCATTCACATCGATTGAACGATATATTCTATATCCAGATAGGTCCTGTGATTGTGAAGACATAAAAGAAACAACAATATCTGTAGTTCCATTTTCTACTTCTTTAGTATCCTTAATTTCTAAATTTCTAATCTTTTGTGGCGCGTCCCTATCAACAATAATATCTTGATAACTTTCATTAATCAGATGATTTCCAGCTAAATCATAGGCTACAAGTCTAAAATAATAGTGAAATTGGTTGTTCAAAGGAACTGATATAGGTAGGTCAGAGACTACATATTCACCGTATTTATCCCATGCGACAGGCATCACTTCCTGATTCTCTCTTACTACTGAATAGTACAAAGTTAAGTTCACGGTGTCATCTAAGTTATCAACATTAATTTCAATTTGTTCAGCATCTGTCAATTCTTGTATTTCTTGAATATTAGTGTTTGGAGCAATAGTATCAACAAGTATTTTTCGGCTTATTTCTGAAATACCTTTGTTGCCAGCCTCATCGGAAGTGATTACTCTAAATTCGTATTCACCATCAATTGGAACATTGAAACCAATCCATTTAGCTAATGTATTTTCTTCGATAGTAGTCCAGTTTTCATTATTCAGTCGGTATTGAGCCTTGTATCCAGTTATGTTTGGATGCGTTGCAGTCCATTCAAATTCTATATAGTCTAAATTCGTAATATTGCCTGTAACTCTCATTTCAATATCTGCATAGGGGGCTGAAAGATCAACAATTGTTTGTGTGTCATATTTATTTTCTTTATCTTCCACAAGTCCTTCATCATCTCCTCCCATTGATCTAAAGCGATAACGATATCCGTCTAAACCACCTGTAAAAATAGCGGTATTTTCTTCTGAAGAAAAGTTTTGCCACATCATCCATTCTCCCCAAGTTTCACCATTCGTTCCATTGTCATCCATATATTCTATAATGAAATATTTGGTATCATTGCCCATGACTTCATCATTTTTGTACCAATCTTCCACAAACCATCTAATTTCAAAAGATGAATCATTTACAAGAGAATCTGATTCAGCATAGGTTCCAGGTGGTAAAACATCAGGTATGATATACAGTCTAGCTTTGACCATAGTCCATAAACTGATTTCCTCAGTTGAGTTCATCGAAGTTATGGAAATATTAAATTCCCCTACTGAAAATTCAGTAACTGATGGATTCAGAGCAATAGTTAGATTTATAGTCACTTCCTCATCAAATTGAGCGTTTATATTGGAATGGTAATCGATTATTGAGAAGTTTACCGTATCATTCAGAGTTACACTAATTTCATACGAATCTTCTATGTTGCCCCTGTTGTAGAGCCATATTTCGAATTTGTATGTCCATTCTTGGTCACAGCAGGCTTCATCCTCTGATACAGCTTTATCTTCTATTGGCGTTACAAGTTCGAAAGCATATACAGGTAGCACTTCAAGTTTAAGAGAAAGATATTCAGGTTGGAATCCCCAAGCCGAGGATTTAGGCGTTACACTGACTAGTTCTTCATCAAACCATTGAGTGTTCCCTGTTTCTCTAACCACAGATGCTAGAACATTCTTTCCTTCCTTTAATATACTTGAGTTGAATTTGATTTCTTCATTCCAATATTCAGCATAATGTCCACTCCCCCATCCTAAATCATCAAATATTTCTTCCCCATTCAGATAGTATGTTCCATAATTATTTGCAGCCATATTCAGGCTGAGCGTATCATTTTCGTAATTACTAAGGTCATCTATGTAAAAAATATGTCTAAAGTATGCATAATTGTTTCCTGACCATTCAGTATTGTAGTCGATACCACTTAGATCATCGTCTCCGAATGGCGCGGGAGAGAGTGTCCAATTTGAATTCGGTACAAAATCAATCTCTGTCCACGTTGTGTTACTTTCTTCGTACAGCCTGCCTCCTGTTGAATTCACCCATTTCCATTCAGTTTCATTATCACGTCCACTTTGAACAATCATGTTTTCTATTTCACCATGATATTGTGAACGCGCTGTCAAAGTTAATTCATAAATTCCTGAATAAGTATCGTTATCAGGAGTTATTTCAAGTATAACGGTTCCAGTTTCACCTGGAGCGAGGTTAATGACACTTGGGACAAAATCTACATCCCAAGCACTATATGTCCCAAATATTTGAAAAGTGTAATTGTCGTCCACATCACCTTCGTTTGATATAGTTATATTGTAAGTTAAGAGTTCGCTGGTATTACCTACATTATAATCATCGTCCACTGAAAAATTGTAGGCATAATATCCTACATGTATAAATCTTGTTAGGCTTTCATTCAGAACCTTTGCTGTTACGTTGAATTCACCTAGTCTATCTGGTGTCCATTCAACTCGCCACTCAAAAGTTTTATTGTTTTCTATTTCAATGGTTTGATTCGCAAATTCCACCTCTTCTATTTCCAGTGTCACGTTCAGATCTGTCACATTGTTTTCTTCATAGTTGAAGAAATCAATTCCAAATACCAGATTATCGCCAAGAACAATGGGATTCTCTTTCCATGCCTGAACATTTACTACAAGCTCGACATCAAGCCACTGTTCGCCATCGCCACCACCCCAGGTACTATCTATCCCCAGTATGGCAAGTACATTTTCCCCCTCGACCAACCAGTCCGGGTTGGGCCCTGATTCGGAACTTCCGTCATAGGTAAGTTCGTTGTTCCAGTATTCGGCGTCTGATTCTCCGCAACCCCAGCCACAACTTCGAATGAGGTTTCCGTTCAGGTAGGCAGTATAATAGTTGTTGTAAGCTAGGTTCAGGGTGGCGCTGAGAGCTTCATATTCACCACTGTAAGTAAAGTGATGGCGGATAATTAGATAATCCTTCAGTCCCCCTTCTTCGGTTTGCCAGATTGTCCCTGGGCTGACTCCATCAAGTTCATCGTTACCGAATGGTGCAGCCCCCAAACTCCAATTGGAGTCGTCAAAGTCTACTGCATACCAATTCTCAGGAATACATGATTGCTGGTCACAATCATCATCATCATCATCGTAAAAATTGTAATTGTATGCTGTAGCATCATCTTTCCCACTGGAAACAATAGTAACCGGGTCACCATTTTCAAAATCGTTTGTGTATTTTAAAGCAGTTATATCGATGTCGGCATCATCGCCATTTGCTCCCCCTATAAGCGCCAGAGTGAGCATTATGGTCGTTAAAAATAGTATATTTTGTTGAAGGTACACATTTAGGATAAGTATATGATGTATTAATCACTTCCTACCATGTAGATATGATATTGATAAGTTCTCTTAAATCACCATTATGATGATAGTTAGCATTCTCAAAAACGTCTTTTTGATTAGTGTTTACAGCGATTGATAATCCAGCTCTTTCAAACAGTGGCAAATCAACTACTGTGTCTCCTACTGCGGCAACATCTTCTTTGGATAATTCCATTTTCTTCAGCAATTGATCCATTACGGGGCCTTTTGCATGCCCACTAGCGTTAACATGAACCATCAGCCCATTCTTTCCGTCAATCAAATCGTTTGCTAATGGTTTTTTCATATTCCATTGTTTTGCCCATTTGTCCGCAAGAAATTTTATTCCTCCGGTCAGAAAAATAGTTTCAATTCCTTTATTATGTAAGCCTACAACTAATTCTTCAGCACCATCTCTAGGTTCTATTTGGTCTAGTATCGAATTCACATATTTTTCGTCAACTTTTACATCAGACTTTTCTTCCCATGTTTTGACATCTGCCTTCACAAATTCTTGATCACTGATTTTATGTTCTACATATAATTTTAGCATATCTCTATTGTCTGTGCCAAAATGTTCATGTATCTGAGCCCAACAGGAACGTGGTTTGAGCAAAGTACCGTCCATATCAAAAACAACTAGTTTGATTTTTGACATTATCCAAACGAGGAGCTAAATCTATCGCTAGGTCCAGTTTCTCTCTCTAACATCATTTTCATTTGTTCTTTGGACATCGAATGCGCTTTCTGCGCCATTTCATAAGATTCTTTGGCATCCTTTTCTTCCATTTCAACATGGAAACTTAGTCCTGAAAACATAACTGATTCTTTCCCTCCCTTAGGGAAAATGGCAATAATATTTACTTCTGGATTCGACTGAAATTCAACATTTTTAAAAACTTGAGTTTCCCCCTCAACAGGCATAAAAATCGTTATTTTCTTTGCTTTAAACATGATTCCTTATACACCCCCTATTCAAAAAAGTTTATTGAGAAATGATATCCAGTTCTCTTTCCATAGATCGGCGAGATTCATAATTCTCATCTAAATGGTGCCAGTGTGATACGTTATGTTCTCCTAATCTATAGGAGAGAAAAACAGTTTCGATGCCTCTTAAGGAATTGAAATTAATAATTCCTAGAGTCGGGTCGTCTACTTCAACACCTAATTTACCAAGTTCAATAGTTAAATTACCGACGCAGTTTATGTTGTTTTCAAGCTCTATTTGTAATTCTTCCCAGCCTGGTTTTAATGCAGCCCTATAATCCTCTCTAACTTCTTCCATAATTTCTTCGAGTTGTTCTTCTAACATCTCTTGACGTACGGAAAATTCACAGAGATCCATGAGTAGGGGATTTATCATACCCAATAAGCTGTCAGCTTCTTCCACGGTGAAAAGCCGCGTGGCATTTCTTACCATGGACTTGCCTAGTTAGAAAAGGGCAAATAAATAGAACGGTACCTATTTAGTACACGAAAGATTCATAATCACCTTTTGCAATGATGTTTAATCTTTGTTTATGAGTGACTCATATTCTCATCCAGATAATTTTGTCCGGCGACATATTGGACCGGCACCAGCCGATATTTCGGAGATGCTGAAAACATTAGGTCACAGTGATTTATCAGACTTTTCGGATTTAATAATACCACAATCAATTATCAATAAAGGTATACTAGACATCCCTGCTGCACTGTCTGAATCTGAAGCCATTGCAAAACTTAAAAAAACAGCCGGGAAGAATAAACTATTCAAGAATTATTTAGGTCATGGTTATTATGGAACTATTACACCTGGTGTTATCAAACGAAATATTTTGGAAAATCCAGGTTGGTACACTCAATATACACCATACCAGGCAGAGATTGCACAAGGACGTCTTGAAGCTCTTCTCAATTTTCAGACAATGGTTTGCGATTTAACAGCAATGGAAATTGCAAATGCATCTCTTCTAGACGAGGCAACGGCTGCTGCCGAGGCTATGAGCATGGCTTGCAATGCATTAGGGGGTCAGAAATCTACATTTCTGTTGTCAGAAGATATCAATCCTCAAACAATTAATGTAGTAAAAACAAGAGCTGAGCCTTTAGGAATTAAGATTGGTAAATTACAGGATTCGTTTGATGATGACACATTTGGTATTCTACTACAATATCCTACAAGTTCAGGTTCGATTGAAGACTATACAAAATTAGCTCAAGAGGCGCATGACAATGGCTCCTTAGTTGTGGTGTCTACAGATTTATTGTCTTTATGTTTGATAAAACCTCCAGGAGAATGGGGTGCAGACATAGTAGTGGGTAA
>CAZOEZ010000030.1:0-9709 GCA_964578995.1 uncultured archaeon | reverse complement strand
AATAGTGGCTACCACTTGAGGTGCCGGTGTTACCGCGGCGGCTGGCACCGGTCTTACCCACCCCTTACTCTAATAGCTATTTAGGCTAAAAAACAGTCTATGCAATGCATAGACACTTGGAGTTCCCTCGTCACGGTTTCCCGCATTGCGAAGTTTTCGCGCCTGCTGCGCCCCGTAGGGCCTGGTTTCGTGTCTCAGAAACCATCTCCGGGCAAGTGCTCTCACACCCCGTACCCGTCGTTGGCTAGTCAGGTCATGACCCTGACTACAACCTGATAGGGAGCAGACTCATCCTCAGGCGCCGGAGCTTTGAACACAGGAGCATTCCAGCTTCTTGTGTCTATGAGGTATTGGCCCCAGTTTCCCGGGTTTATTCCTCACCTGAGGGCAGATTATCCACTTGTTACTGAGCATTATGCCAGGGACCGAAGTCCCTTAGACTCGCATGGCTTAATCGAACTCCAATAGCAGTAGCCTTCGGCAGGATCAACCGAAGTTTTTTTCCTTTCGAATGCACACTATGAGTTTATAAATTTACTAGAATTGTCGGATTGACTGCACTAGTTTCGCTTAGATTTCGAATGTCAGATGATAGCCCAATCTGGGTTGTTATCATCTCCATAACATGTACGCAATAACGGAATAGGTCCATCATAAAATCAGGAATTCGCCGAAGTTATTGCCACCGTTTACACGGAACCTGGTGACAGTTTTAACTGTTCAGGAGGCTCATCACTTAAAAAGGTCTATTTAAGAAAAACGGCCTTTTTGCCGTTTTGATTATACTTTAATCTGAAATTGTTGTCCTGGTTGTAATCCTGCAGGAATTGCTACTGTAACAACTCTTCCATCAGGTGCTTTAATCTGTATTTGTTGTCCAGGCTGTGCTCCCGCTGGCACGGCTACAGTTAGAACAGTGCTACCTGGTGCTGCAGTGTTTGGAGGAGTTTCTGGTTGCGGAGGAGCTACAGGTACGGGTGGTGGAGGGGCTGCTACAGGCGGTTGCTCAGGCGTTGGTGGCGGTGGGGCTGCAGGAGGTGTATCCGGCATCGCTCCAAATGGATCCTCTTGTTCAAGTTCCGAATCGCTATCTGTTTGTGAACGTTTGTACATGAAAAAGGCACCACCTAGACCGATAATCAGTACACCTATTACTGCCAAAGGAACCATCATTGAACCAGCAAATGACGTCGAAGACCCTGCTGGTTTTTCTTTAGGCGAAGTGCCTTCCACATTCAATGTCAACGTTTGAAAATCATCATTAACTGTATCTTGAGGACCTCCTGGAGGATATACTGTACTGGGATCTATTTGCGCCCTAAGGTTCAATTCACCACTGTATGTTCCTGGTACTGAATATTCATAAGTTACAGTGCTCATTTCAAGTCCTGGGACTGTAAAATTTACTCTTCCTAACTCGGCAGCGCCTTGCTTCAACACAATGTCACCTCTAGCATCAGCTTCTCCATTGTTAGAAACAATAATTGTGAAAGTGACTGCCTGCCCTTCTCCAATATCTATTCTATCTGATGTGAACGACAATAACTCAAGATTGGGTGGTTGATCTACTTCTAATCTATTTTCCGAATCTGTGAATATCAATTCTTCGGAGTCCCAGATTTGCTCATCACTATTTTTTGCAAGTATATCTTTTATCAGTATGTCTACAACCCAACGACCATAATAGGAGGGTTCATCTTCAGAATTGAAAATAACTTTAGGGTATTCTCCATTAATCATTAGAATTGTTTCCGAATCTCCATCAAATTCTATATTTGCACCATAATTTGGAGTCGGAACAATTCTCATAGTGGATTTTGTCAAGCTTAGATCAACGGAGGCTGTGACATCAAATGAGCCGTCATTTTTAATGTAGATTTTAGCATAGGCAACCGTTCCATCACTGAATGAAGTAAGGATGTTATCATCTTCATCAACCCATTCAATTTTACTTATACTGAATAATGGATATCTTTGTACATTTACATCTATATCCTCGCCATCACCATCTCCATTGAGGATTTCATCATTTTCCGAATCTACAATTTTTAAGAAAAAATTACTGATGCCTGCTTTTGCTTCCCACGTACCATCAAAGTCTTTGGTGGAATCTACACTTACACGTGTTACAGGAGATTCATAAATTAGGTTATCTTCATCTTCATCACTTTCGTAGATATATACGATAACATCTCCATATTTATCCCCTTCATTTTCCAATGATAAGATCCAGTCAATTGGTGTATCTTGTACTGGAATACCATCAAAATTAAACTCCGTTGTAATTATTGCATTCGCTTCTTGGACGTTGATAGTTTTGCTTTTTTCATCTTCACTACCCTGGGATGTATCTTCAGGTACTGAATCTATAATTTCTGCTTTTACTTCATGAGTTCCTGCAGGAATATCTGACCATGTATAGGTCGTAGTTTCTGTACTGCCACTAGCGACTTTTTCAATCGTACTCATTCCAATCTCTTCACCATCTACAGAGAATTGAACATCGACGGTTGCGTCACCTTCTCCAGTATTCTTTACATATGCAGTTAAAACGATACTGCTTCCTTCCTTTGGGTTGTTATCACTGAATTCAAGTTCTTTCAATTCTAAATCAGCTTCTGCGGTTACTATTTGGAGATTTCTTAGGATAAGTTTTCCATTTGTTTCACTTTTAACAACAAATTTAGTTTCTTTAGTTTCATCGGTACTACTATCTACTAATGTATTTAATTTTTCTGTGAATTTCCCAGCTCCAGCTGTTAAAGCTACATCATACTCTATTTCTAAACTGCTAAAGCCTACTCGGCCATCAGTATCACTTGTAACGGTTAATTCAATAACTGCCATTTCTACACCAAAATCATCTACAAATGTGTTCTCATTATCTATAGCATATTCTATGCCGTCTGCAATTGCGTCACTAAATGATTTTAGAGCGCCATTTTCACCATTAGCGTCCCAAGTTTTTGGCCCTACATCCTGATTGAATTCACCAGCCCATTCCCAATCACTACCACTTCCATCAAGATTTACAGTAGGATTTGTTGGATATCCTTCATCGAGTGTCGCCTTTACAACAATATCATTATCAACATCGTCTTCACCAAAATAATCACCATAATGCCCGAAATAGGCCTTCTCACCTACAACTACTTCCATTTTAGCGAAATTTGGAGTAGAATGACCGCTACTAACTGGATATGTGCTAGACCACGTACTACCATAGTCCTGGCTTAGGGTAAATCTATGTTCATAATCATTTGTAGACGTATTATATTCTTGGTAAGACACATAGACAAAGCCATCTAAACTAGCTACAGCTGGGAATGTGTAATAATTGTTATTATCGCTGCCACTATCAACAATTAATGTTGGATCAGACCAAGTATCCCCATTGTCATCTGACATAATGAATAGAACATCCCAATCATATACGCCGTCCCCATCCCAATCATCATCGTCCTGCCAAGCTACATAGATATTATCTTGATCTACGCTTATTGTTGGATCCCAACAATAATCGTTAACGGTAGGTGGATTTCTTATCGTAGTTCGAGTCCAAGAGTCGCCGGTATCCTCGCTATATGCATATTCTATAGTATACCCTGTAGTTGTCCCATCTTTATCCTGTGCATGCCATACAATATGGTATCTATCATTTGAATAAGACATTTCAGGATAGAATTGAGTTCCATCTCCTTCAGTAATTTCAATTATTGAACTCCAAGAATCTCCATTGTCTTTTGAATTTCTTACAACGATATTAGAATTAAGAAGAGAACCGTCATATTCTTCTTTCCATGACACTAATACTTCATTTTCACTAGCTACTACACTTGGTGCAAATGAATCTATAGATGTATCCGATGAACTAATTACTTCAGGATCAGACCATGAAGAGCCAGAATTTGAAGAGGCCGAGAATTTTATCTCCCATTGACCCGAATCAGCATTAAAGTTAGACCAAGCTGCATATACATTACTCCCACTTGAAGCTATATCATTTCTGTAGTCTGGATAATAATAACTTCCATAATCAAAATAATCCCAACTTTGGCCGTCGGTTTCTTCATTCGAAATCACTATAATATCAGACCAAGTTTCTCCATCATCTGATGATTTAGTAAAGAAAAGATCAATATCAGTGCCCAATGCATCGTTTCCGTTTGTATCTCCCTCTGGATCATTGTCACCCTCATCCCAATATGCTGAGTATAGGTAACCATTTGAATAAGCTAACGATACAATCGATGAGTCAGCTTCATAGTATTGATCTGCACCAATCTCTGTCATTGTAGTCCATGAACTACCATCATTTGTGCTCTCTGAGTAGTATATGTCCGGATCTGATGAGGCTCCATCTCCATCATAATCATCCAGCCAAATTAATCCAACTTTACTTGATTCAGCATAAAGAGCTGGATTGCCTCTTGTGGCATGTTCATTGACCCCATCAACTTCTACTGCTGTATTCCAACTAGTTCCTGAGTTGGTCGAACGGGAAACCACGACATCCGAGTCGTCAGATGTATCTGTTCTAGGCCATGCAACGTAAAAATTACCATTGCCATCATTGGCTGCAACTATCTCATCAAATACTTCAATATCTTCTGATGTTGATAGAGTTAGTGCTGTGTTAAATGTTGAACCATCATTAGAGGATGATCTAGCCTTTACAACTTTGTCTTCATCACTTCCTTCAGACCAAGCTACTACTACATTAGAACTATCATCACAAGTGACTGTAGGGGATAAAGCGTTTTCTGGGCCACTTAATTGACTTGGACTGCCAAATGTTTCTCCACCATCATCTGATAAGCTGTACATTGCTGCAGATGTTGTTGAAACAATTCCTATCCATGATATGTGTACATTGTCACCATTGAAATCCATACTGGGATACCAGTTTGTCGTTGTTTGACTTGAATCAGAAACCTCTACATCATCTGCCCATGTGCTTCCTTCATCCTCGGAATATGAATGATAAATTCTATAATCATAATTGCCATCATCATCAGAAGTATATGCTGTCCAAGTAAGATGTATATTATTAATATCTAATTTTAAATCAAAATAGTATACATAATATTCATAGTCTCGGGTTTGAATTTCACTCCAGGTATTACCGCCATTTGTTGAGTAAACGTATTCTAAGTATCCACTCGCCATCCAAGCAGCGACCAGAAAATTGCTATTGCCTCTAATAACTGGTTCTGAATATACATACAGAATATCAGGGTCTGATAGTAAAGTGGGTTCACCCCAGCCACCACTATTTTTTGAATTGAATAATATTTGATACCGATTGTTTGTTCTTTCTTCAAGATTGCCATCATCAGCCCATACAGCATATGTGTCACTACCATCTATTACTATACTAGGGTCTCTACTCAAAGATCCGGCATTTGTATCCTTGGAAACTTCTCGAGCATCATCTAATTCACCGGTGCCTTTTGAAAGTCCTTCCAAAACAACTTCCGCGTCTGTTATAGTTGCATTAACAGGTATGTAAAGTTCTACTGTAGACTCACCTCCAGTGTCTTCTGTAAAGACTGCACTAGTGGTGGATCCTCCCTTAGCAAAATCATTCTGCATACCTAAAGAACCATATCCTGTTCCACTGTATTCCCAAACATAATTATTAACAGTAATAGAAATGTCTTCAGGGTAATTTCCATCTGAATCTGCCCCTCCAACCACATCATATGAAGCGTCTAAGACTTCTGCATTTGGGAATCTCAATATGGTGTCATCGTCAACAACATCTTCTTCTAAATACAAAGTTATTTCATTACTTTCACCATCCTCACGAACAAACATTGTTGTTGTTTCTGCAATTACTACACTATTGATAATCAATAGCAATGCTAACGTTATCGAAGATACACGATTATTCATGATGGGCCTCTAAAACCTGATTGAATAATCCATTTAATAGTTTCACTACTAATAAATAGAATACTTTTCTACATTTTTTTATGACAATTCAGTACCATATGACCTCACATGACGGTACATACAAGAGGAAGTTTGAGGCTGAAGTTACGAATATTTTTCCAGGAATTGTTGAGTTGGATCAAACGGCTTTCTATCATTTAGGCGGGGGTCAACCAGCAGATACTGGAACTTTAGCATGGAGTGATGGCGAAGGTAAAGTTTTTGATGTTAGAAAAAAAAACCGAATTAGACATATGATTGAAGGAGATTTACCAGAGGTCGGTTCTACAGTTTCCGGTTCAATTGATTGGGATAGACGTTATTCTCATATGAGAATGCATACTTCTCAACATCTTGTTTCTGCTGTTGTTAGTGAAAAGTATGGATCGGATACAGTTGGCAATCAGATAGGTAGAGATAAATCAAGAATTGATTTCAAACCATTAAAATTGAGCGATTCTGAAATTAATATGCTTCAAGATGATGTTAATGATTATATCAAAAAAGATTTAAAAGTTAACATCGATGAAGCTGAAAGATCAGATTTAGAGAATAATCCTGATATTAGGTCTAGTATGTCTAGTGGACTATGGAAAATGTTACCTTCAAGTGTTAAAAGATTAAGGGTCATAAGTATAGGGGATATAGATGTATGTCCCTGTGCAGGCACTCACGTCCGTAGTTTATCTGAGATAGGATCAGTTAAATTTGTAAAGAAAGATAACAAAGGCGCAGAAAAACAGAGATTGACCTATATTCTCAATGACGGAAAATTATAATTATATCTTTTCTTCGAAACTCTTTTGGTAGTTGTAGTGAGTTTATCTTTTACATAGTAATATGATGTGAGACTTAATTTTAAATTAGTCCATGATTAAATAACAATTATGGTTCTGGAAAAGTTGGGCGATGCTCTTAGAGAAACTCTAAGAAAAATAGCAGGTGCAAGCCATATTTCCCCAGAATTAATCAAGGAACTGGTCAGAGATATTCAAAGAGCTTTATTGCAGTCCGATGTTAACGTCAGATTAGCTCTAAACTTAAGTAAAAGAATAGAGACTAGAGCCTTAGATGAAAAAGCCCCTGCAGGTATGACAGGGCGTGAACATGTTGTCAGAATTGTTCATCAGGAATTAGTTAGTGCTCTAGGAAAACCAAGAACATTGAAATTAGAAAAACAGAAGATTATGTTGGTTGGTCTTTATGGGCAAGGTAAAACAACAACCACTGGAAAATTAGCTAAATACTTGAAAAAGAAAGGTTTGAATTTAGGGTTAATTGCAGCTGATGTTCACAGACCTGCTGCATACAATCAATTATCACAAATTGGTGACCAGATACAAGTACCAGTTTTTGGTAGTTCTGAAAACAAAGATGCTGGAAAAGTGGTTACAGAAGGGTTGAAAGAATTCGAAGACTTGGATATAGTGATTGTTGATACCGCAGGAAGACATGCCTTGGATAAGGATTTGATTTCAGAGATGGAAGTCGTTGCCAAAATAGTTGAACCTGATGAAATTTTCCTTGTTATGGATGCAACCGTGGGGCAACAGGCAGGTCCGCAGGCTGAAGCTTTTCACGAGGCTGTAGGAGTTACCGGAGTTATTTTAACAAAATTAGATGGTTCTGCTAAAGGTGGAGGTGCACTTTCAGCAATATCTGTGACAAATGCACCTATTATTTTTGTAGGCACTGGAGAAAGTTTAGATAGTCTTGAAACACTAGATCCCGATAGATTCATTTCACGTTTATTAGGAATGGGAGATCTCCAAACGCTGCTTGAGAGAGCAGAAGAAGTAATGGATGTTGCTACTGCTGAGGACACAGCAAAGAAGATGCTCTCTGGAAAATTCACTCTAATCGATATGAGAGAGCAAATGGAGGCATTAACTAAGATGGGGCCCTTAGGAAAGGTAATGGAGATGGTACCAGGTATGTCTGCCATGATGAAGAAGGGTCAAGCGGAAGAAACACAAGATAAATTAGAGAAATTTAAAGTGTTAATGAATTCAATGACTAATGAAGAGTTGGAGAATCCAAAATTGATAAAACGTTCTCGAATAAACAGAATTGCAAAAGGTTCAGGTTCAGATCCTCAAGAAATCAGAGATTTATTAAAGCAGTATAATCAGAGTCGGAAAATGATGTCTAATATTGGTGGCAATCGTAGGATGCAGCAACGTATGATGAAACAATTTGGAAAAGGCGACCTAAAATTATAGCCCCAAAATACAAATACATAGTCTTAGAGTATAACCTATGCAGAGTTTCGAAATTAAACGTGGACACGGTAAAACATTAGAAGAAGGAGGCTTGAAATCTTTGATGGAGGAAGAATTCGGAGTTGTCAATGAGGATGAAAATTTATTTTCAACATCATTTAAAGCTTTAACAAAAATGGAAGTTGAATTCGTATCTATCACTGAAATTAAGGTTGAGACAGAAACGGACAATGATGCTTCACCCGAAGATTCTTTAGATGCACATCAAGCTTACAACAGATTTATGCAGAATGTTACTGGTTTTAATGCTAAACAGAGGGTTGATAGGGCTAAAGCTAAAGCCAAAAGAGAGGCAAAGGCTGCTGCAGAAAAGGAAATGCAAGCTTAATGGTGAGGTATGCCCTTACTGGGACACCAGGAACGGGTAAAACAACAATTTCAAAATTATTAGATCAGAATATTATTGCACTCTCTGATTATTACAAAGATTTCTCAGAAGGCAAAAGTGAAAGTGGCGAATGGATTATTGATATTGATAAAATTAAAAAAAACATATCAATTATGGACAATTCCCTCTTAGAAGGACATTTCGCTCATGAATTTGACAATATTGACAAAATTATTGTATTGCGTTGTGACCCTGATATATTATTTGAGAGACTAAAGAAAAGAGGATATCCAAAAGAAAAGATTAGAGAAAATTTAGAAGCTGAGGCAATTGGTACAATATATTCTGAATCATTAGACTTGTTAGGTCCCAAAGATGTTGTCCAATTAGACACTAGTTCCAATAAGGCTACGGAAAGTGCCCAGATTTTGAAGGATTATATCAACGGCAATATTAAATTAGAAGAACAAATAGATTATTCAGAAAGAATATTGGATTGGTATTAATGGTAGCTGACGATTATAGAGATTTTGGAACTAAGATTCTAGACCCTATCGCAGAGAAAATACCACTAAATCCGATGGGGATTAGCTTCCTTTCTCTTATAACTGCGATAACTGCAGGATATTCATTTTACATTGTAGAAGAAGATTTGGCAAATAAGCATTTTCTTCTTATTGGTTCAGGAATGGTGTTTCTCACTGCGGTTTTAGATGCATTAGATGGAATTGTTGCTAGAAAGCGTAATTTATCAAGTAAACGAGGAGATTTAGTGGATCACACACTTGATAGAGTAGCTGACATTCTAATCATTGGAGGCATTGCATTTGGTGCTGTTGTAGATATTGAAATCGGTTTTGCAGCAATTATAGGGGTACTAATGTTATCATATATGGGTACACAAGCCCAGGCTGTTGGAGCTGGAAGAGAATATGCAGGATTATTGGGCCGAGCAGATAGGTTGATAGTTCTAATGTTAGTACCAATTATACATTATTTTAATCAAGAACAAAATTACATGGAACTAATGTGTTATGCATTTGCAATAGTCTGCACTTTGTCTGCAATTTATAGATTTCAGCGAATTTGGATTGAACTGAAAGATTAATGGTGGGAGCACTGGGATTTGAACCCAGATCGGCGGGTCTCACCTATTGAGCCG
>CAZOEZ010000029.1:0-9766 GCA_964578995.1 uncultured archaeon | reverse complement strand
AGAGCAACTAGCAACATCTGTACTGCCCAAGTACTCTTGGCCATAATGTCATCAATGTATGCTGTATATCATGGTCCAAATAAGATTAGAAAGATTGCAGAGAGGGTAAATCAACTGACTTGTGTACTCTCTGATAGTCTTGTATCAGGAGGTTATACTGTCAGTTCTGATTCATTCTTCGATACAATTTGTGTCCGGAAAAAAGATAAAAAGATTATTGATAAGGCGCTTAACAAAAACATAAACTTCTGGGATTATGGCGATTCTATAGGGATATCTTTGGATGAAACTGTAACGGTTTCCGACGTACAAGAAATACTCGATTTCTTTGATGTGAATTGGACTGATTCAAAAAATAGTAGTATTCCCTTATCTTTAAACAGAAAATCCGAATATCTTAACCATTCAGTTTTCAATACATATCATTCCGAAACAGAGATGTTACGCTATATTCATAAATTGGAATCCAAAGACCTTTCTTTGAATATGAGTATGATTCCTTTAGGTTCATGTACAATGAAGCTCAATGCAGTTGCAGAAATGGAGTCAGTTACTTGGCCCGAATTCTCTAATTTACACCCATATACGCCAATTGATCAGGTTTCAGGTTATATGGAATTATTCAGTGATTTGGAATCTTGGTTGTCTGAGATTACAGGCTTTGAAGGTGTTTCTTTGCAACCTAATGCAGGTAGTCAAGGAGAGTATGCAGGAATGCTAGCAATACGTGGATATCACTATTCTAAAAATGAAAAGAGTAGAAATGTGTGTTTAATTCCAACTTCAGCACACGGTACAAATCCGGCATCTGCAGTTATGGCGGGTATGAAAGTGGTAGGTATTGGTTGTGATAAATTTGGAAATATAGATATAGATGATTTGAGATTAAAGGCGAAAGAGTATTCATCCAACCTAGCTGCAATAATGGTCACATATCCATCAACTCATGGAGTTTTTGAGGAAACAATAAAAGAAGTTTGTGATATTGTACATTCTCATGGTGGCCAAGTCTATATGGATGGGGCTAACATGAATGCAATGGTAGGATTGTGTAAACCTAGAGAAATAGGTGCAGATGTTTGTCATCTTAATTTACACAAGACGTTTTGTATTCCACATGGTGGCGGCGGTCCTGGAATGGGGCCAATAGGTGTTGCTTCACATTTAGTGGACTTTTTACCATCAAACCCGGTGTGTCCAGAGGGTAGTATAGGTCCTGTTTCAGCAACAAATTGGGGAAGTGCTAGTATTCTTCCAATTTCTTGGGCATATATTGCTATGATGGGGCCAGATGGTCTGAAAGAAGCAACGCAAGTTGCAATTCTGAATGCAAATTATGTTGCTTATAGACTTTCTAAACACTATAAAATTCTCTATAAGGGCAAATCTGGATATGTTGCCCATGAGTGTATATTAGACACTCGAGAATTATTATCTGATGCAGGATTAATAGTAGATGATATTGCTAAGAGATTGATTGATTATGGATATCATGCTCCAACGATGTCTTGGCCAGTTCCTAATACTTTGATGGTAGAACCTACAGAATCTGAGTCTAAAATGGAACTTGATCGTTTTTGTAATGCTATGATATCTATAAAATCAGAGATTGATAATGTAACAAATTCTGAGGATAATTTGTTGAGAGGAGCTCCGCATACAGCAATTGAGATAGCAGGAGACACTTGGCCTCATCAATATTCACGTAAGGAAGCCGCATACCCTTCAAGCTCTACTGAAGATCATAAATTTTGGCCATCAGTGGGTCGAATTGACAATACATGGGGTGACCGAAACCTAATATGTTCCTGTCCTGATGTAGAAGCATATATTGAGGATAATTAATGTCAAACATAAAAATGTATGGAACACCAACTTGTAGAGATTGTGTAATAGCTAAACAAGTATTTCAGGAATTAGGAACTGATTATGAATTCATCAACATAGAGGATAATCAAGAAGCAACAGAAAAAGCAATTGAATTGAATAATGGTGTTCGAAGAATACCTGTAATTATTTTCGCAGATAATTCTATTCTTGTTGAGCCTACAGGTGAAGAATTAAAGTCTAAAATGCTTTCATAATTAGCATTTTTTCTACAACCTTTTATATTATTTCCTTAAGGTAAGCCTTTTTATGGGTCAGCTAAAGTGTGAAATTAGGTGTTTGACAGTCAGGACACCCCTTGGAGAAAAATATGGCGACTAAAATTTCGAAAGCAGTATTGCTTGCTACCCTAATGCTGGGAACTACATTAGTAATGTTCAGTCCTCCAGCTGAAGCTCAAGCTGCAGTTGCTTATTCTATCGCTTTCACTAATGGTCAAGTTACACTTGATGTTAGGCCTGGTGCTAGTGGAGTAGGATGTACAGAAATGGTTGTAAGTAATGAGGGACAAGCTACAATTGATGTAGATGTAGCACTTTCAGGCGGTGGTGTTACTATTTCACCCGGTGCGGTTTCTGTTACTTTAGGTCCTGGTGGAAGTATAACTGTTCCGATTTGTGCCTTAGCTTTAACTCGTTCGTCTTACAAGACTGTTCAAGTTAGTGCTTTAGCTTCTGGCCGTGAGACTAACACACAATTAAATCAAGTCAATAAAAATGCAGGATTTGCAGTAATCGTTGAGCAATATGCACGTTTATCTGTTCAAGCAACACAGCCATTTCAGAGAATTGGACCTGGCAAAGAATTTGTTTTGACATTTACAGCTGTGAACAATGGTAATTATCAGGATACCGTTGCCGTTGAGGTACTTAATCAAAAAGACTTAGAGGATGCTGGTTTTACAGTAGCTTTGGCTGCAGCACAGTATCAAATTGATGCCGCAGGTGAACAACCAGTGCAGCTAACTCTTGCTACCCCAAGAGGAACAGTTATTGGTTGGAGTAATGAGTACCACACAGTAATAATGCAGGTTTCAACCACATTACAAGGTGAATCTGAAGCTAGATCAGTTACAGCTACACTTTGGGTTCGTGGAGTATTCTTACCTGGTTTTGATCCAATGTTTACGATATTTGCTTTGGCTCTTGTCGCATCGGCTTTATCTCGAACACGTAGAGATTAAAATATACCATAGTTTTAGGGACAATAGGTTATAGTACAGCGTGCGCTCTTCTGCAAACATGGAGAAATCTTGCGGTGTTGTTTTATTGAATTCTAACAAGGTCTTACTTTTACAACATCCCGATACAACCACAAGTGGTCATTGGGATTTTCCTAAGGGTCATGTTGAGAAAGGAGAAGATGAAATTCAAACAGCATTAAGGGAGCTCAAAGAGGAAACGGGCATAGACAATGTAAAAATAATAGATGATTTTAATCATCTTATTTCATATAATCTTTTGAGGGGTGGAGATACTATTTTGAAAGAAGTTGTATTTTTTCTTGGAATTACCAACCAAGAAAAAGTAAGTATTAGTTCTGAGCATCAAAATTATGCTTGGTTACAATATGAGTCAGCGTATGAACGCTTAACTTATGATAATGCTAAAAAAACGTTGAAAGAAGCATTCGTTTTTCACGAAAATTTATAGATATAATACTTTTATCTACATAGACATCTCGCAATATTGTGGGTGACGTAGTAGACACCGTAAAACTTGCCACTTTATCAAGAGATGAAATTCTTCGGGGAATCATCTTGGCAGGTTCTTTCCTTCTGGTTTTTGTATCATTTGGTTCGTCTAATTTGGTTTTTGGTTTATCTAGTCTTTTTGTAGCTGCTTTTTTCCTTTCTATTTTATTTTGGAAAGGTCCAATTGCTACAGATCCCTCTTACATTTTAGGCAGGTATTCAGATAACTTTGCATTTTATTTAGATAAAGGTGAGAGTTTCCTTTGCAAGTCTTTCAATGCCCAAAAGAAATCTGAAAAAGTCTTGGTTGGTGTTGCATACAATTTTTCATTGGTAATGTTTTTTGTAGTTCCTATAGATCTTATTTTTCAAGAATTGACCAAGGGAGAAAATTCTCTCCTTCTTTACCAGCAATTTCTAACTTGGATTATTTATGTAATAGAGAGTGCATTTGGAATTGAAGTTTTTATCCAAGGAGACTATTCTACAAAATTAGTTTATGCAGATATGATAGATTTGGAGATAGTCTCAGAATGTACGGGGCTTCATGAAACAGTTTTCTTGAGCATGCTTATTCTTTGTTTCCGAGGAGTAAAACCTCTGGTTCGTCTCAAATGGGCTGCTTATGCCGTCGTTTTTATTTTCATTGAAAATTTGATAAGAATTATTTCATCTTATCCTATAGTTCATACATGGGAGGTTAGTACTTGGGAGAAGTATCATTATTTTTGGTGGCACACGGGCCAATATGCACTCATAATGTCCATGTTTGTCCTTTGGATTATGATTGTAGCTGGTAAACCATCAAATAAAAGTTCGAAGAAAAATTTTGTACGTTAATACTATAATTTGTGATTCATTTTAGATGCTTTTGTTCTGAGATAATCACGGTTTTCATCATTAGCCTCAGTACGGTGTGTAATTTGTTCAACAGTGAATCCATCTTTTCTCAATTCTTCCACTTTAGCAGGATTATTAGTCATCAATTTAATTCTTTTAATGCCTAGATTTCTCAATATGGTGGTGGCACCTCCGTAGTCTCTCAGTTCTGCTCCAAATCCAAGTGCAATGTTTGCTTCTACCGTATCCATTCCATCATCTTGCAGATTGTACGCTTTTAGCTTGTTTACTAAACCAATTCCTCTTCCTTCTTGTCTCAAATAAATAATAATTCCGTTACCTTCTTCAGCTATTCTTTTCATTGCTAAATCTAATTGTTCACCACAGTCACATCTCATTGAATGCAAAACATCTCCTGTAAAACATTCAGAATGTATTCTAACTAGAACATTACCTTCCGTACTCCCCATTATTAATGCAAGATTCTCTTTATCTTCATTATCCCCAGAAAATGCGACTAATCTAAAATTACCGAATTTAGTGGGCAGTCTGGCTTCTACCAATGAATCATTGTTTTTTCCCATAATTATTTTGATATAATCAATAGTTTCTCATCATCCTTTATAAGATTGTATTTTCTTCTTTTAACCATTGCTAAAACGTCTCTTCTAGCGTTTGGCTCTTCATAAGTAATATGCATTTCTTCGCCTTCTTGTATAGATACAATTTCTCTCAATACAGCCATCACAGCTTGGGTGCATTGTAGACCAGTTACATCAATTTCTTTCATTATTTATGCCGAGAAATTCCCTGTTAAATTTAGCTTTAGTTTAGCTTCTTCAGACATTAAATCCATACTCCATGCTGGCTCAAACACAAGTTCAACATTTGCTTTTGTTACTCCTTCTACTTCAGAAGCTCTTGCTGCAACTTCTTTTGGAAGTGAGCCGGCGACCGGACAAAATGGAGAAGTTAGGGTCATTTCAATCTCTACAGAACCGTCTTTTTCAATATTTATATTGTAGATTAATCCTAATTCATAAATATTGACAGGAATTTCAGGATCAAAAACTTTCTTTATAGCATCAATGATTTCATTCTCCAATTTTTTGCTCATTCAGTTGTAGTCTCCTTCTTTCCTTCTAATGCAGCCATTAAGGCATGCCATGAAAGAGTTGCGCATTTGACTCTTGCTGGGTATTTTTTTACACCTTCAAATATAGATAATTTCCCTAATTCAGTTTCTGTTTCTTTATCAGTAACTAAACTATGAAAATCTTCGAACAGGCTTTCTACTTCAGCTTTGCTTTTTCCTTTAATGGTCTCAGTTAGGATGCTGGCTGAGGCGGTAGATATGGCACATCCCGAACCTGTAAATTTAGCTTCTTTAACTTTTTCATTTTCTAATACAATTTGAATAGAAATTCGGTCACCGCATAAGGGATTGTGACCCTTTGCTTCATGAGTATATAGTTCTAATTCCTCATTGTTTCTAGGATTCTTATTATGATCTAGGATAACTTCTAGATATAGATCATTCCAGTCATTCATTTGAAAACCTCTATTGTCTTCTTGATAGAAATGATTAATTTGTCAACATCTTCTTTGGTGTTGTACATTGCAAATGAGGCTCTTGCAGTTGCTGGAATAGAGTAAAAATCCATAATAGGTTGAGTACAGTGGTTACCAGCTCTTATTGCTACACCTTGAGAATCCATAATAGTTCCGATGTCATGTGGATGTATTTCATTTATTACAAATGAGAGTACACTAGCCTTATTTTTTGCATTTCCTATTATTTTCACACCTTCAATTTCATTTATTTTTTCTGTAGCATATTCCAAAAGCTTAGCTTCATGTTCAGCAATATTCTCTATTCCAATATCATTAATGTAATCAATTGCAATTCCTAATCCAATTGCCCCAGAGATATTGGGAGTTCCAGCTTCAAATTTGTTAGGTACGTCATTATAGATTGTTTTTTCAAAAGTTACAGATTTAATCATATCGCCCCCGCCTTGATATGGTGCCATGCCATCTAGTAAAATTTTCTTTCCGTACAATATACCTATTCCTGTAGGCGCGTACATTTTATGACCAGAGAAACAATAGAAATCAGCATTCATTTTTTTAATATCTACAGGGATGTGTTGAATTGCTTGAGCTCCATCCACTAGAATCTTAATATTGTTTTTATGTGCAATTTTTATAACTTTGTTAACAGGATTTATAGTACCTAAAGAATTTGAAACATGATTTATGGATATAAATTTGGTTCTTCCATTTATCATATTTTCTAGTTCATCAACTAATAAATCACCATCATTATTCATTGATAATATCCTCAATTTGGCTCCTTTTTCTTCACATATCATTTGCCAAGGTACAATGTTTGCGTGGTGCTCCATTTGAGAAATGATTATCTGGTCGTTTTCATTTAATAATGGTTTAACATAACTATTTGCAACCAAATTTATTCCTTCAGTAGCACCTCTAACAAAAATAATTTCTTTTTGAGTCTCAGCATTTATGAACTCCGCTATCTTTCTTCGAGAATCTTCATAACTTTCCGTTGCTTTTTGACTTAGAGTATGAACACCTCTATGGATATTTGAGTTAATATTATTGTAATAATTTTCTAAAGAACTAATTACAGTTCTTGGCTTCTGCGTTGTTGCAGCATTATCTAAGTAAACTAGATCATGGCCATTTATTTTTTGTTTCAATGTAGGAAAATCGGCTTTAATCTCTTTGTTTATCATCCCTCACCTTTTGGCAACCTTTCCAGAACGGCTTTCATCATTTCATTTCTAATGCTTTCATTACTTATTTTTTCAATTATTTCGCCGACATAGGCTCTCATAAGCAATTTTCTTGCATCTTTTTTGTTTATGCCTCTTGTTCTAAGATAAAACATGGCCTTATCATCCAATTGACCGACAGTGGCCCCATGAGTACATTTTACATCATCTGCATATATTTCTAGTTCCGGTTTTGTATGTATTATTGCATCATCACTCAATAATAGGTTTTGATTATTTTGTATTGCATCGGTCTTCTGTGCATCAGGATGCACATGTATTCTTCCATTGAATATTCCTCTTGAATTCCCATCAAGTATGCCTTTGTAGTGTTCATTGCTGGTACAGTTACTTTCTTTGTGTTCAATTGTTGTATGGTGATCTATATGGTTGTCTCCATCAACAAGATATATTCCATTCAAATCACAATTTGCTCCAGTTTCTAATAATTCTACATTAAAGTCTCTTCTTGCTAATTGTTTTCCAGTTGAGAAATTATGTGAAATAAAGTTACTATCTTTTCCTTGTTTTACACAAATGTTTGCAATATGGTAAGTGTCTTTGGCAAAATCATCTAGAAGAGTGTGCTCCAAAATCGCTCCATCTTCAATTATAAAATCCGTGACAGAATTTACAAAATTATGCCCCTTTCCTATGATTCTAACTTCTTCAAAGATGCTCGAATTGCTATTTTTTCCAGCTACAATTACAAATTTAGGATAAACGGCTTGTTGTCTTTTTTCGTTAGTTATAAGATTTAATATCTTTATCTCATTTTCTGTATTTGGTTCTAAAATAATGTAACAACCATTTATTGCAAATGCATTATTCAAATTCATGAATGGATTCTCTTTATATTCAAGAATATTTCCATCTATGTCTCCATCAAGTAATCCCTCAGAAATTGTACCTGTTTTACAATGGTTTACAGATTTTACAATTTTACCATTAACTAAAATCACCTCGTAATTATCTTCATCAGTACTGCCAGAGTCATTAAATTCCAAATCTAGGTTTAGTATTGTAGAGGGATCTGAATATTTCCAGAATTCATCTTTGTTTGTGGGAATCCCTACTTTGCTAAATTCTTCAAATGCTTTAATTCTTAAATCTTTAATTTTATCGTCTAAAGTTAAAGTATTTTCAAAAGCGTCTGCAAATGCATTTTTTGTTTTCATTATGCCTTTGCTTCCTCAATAATTTTGTCATATCCTTTTTCTTCTAATTCCAGAGCAAGATTTTTGTCTCCTGAACTAATAATCTTTCCATCAACTAAAACGTGTACAAAGTCGGGAACAATATAATTCAGCAATCGTTGATAATGAGTCACAACAATAATTGCATTTTCGTTGTTTCGCATTGTGTTTACACCCCCAGCTACAACTCTTAGTGCATCAATGTCTAAACCTGAATCAGTTTCATCCAATAGAGCTAATTTAGGTTCAAGAACAGCCATTTGGAATATTTCGTTTCTTTTCTTTTCACCACCAGAAAACCCCTCATTTACAGGTCTTTTCAACAAAGAATCTTTTAGATTCAGAAGCTTAATCTTATCTCCAATTAAATCCATAAATTCCATTGCATCTATTTCTTTTTCACCACGATATTTCCTTTGTGCATTTAAGGCGGATTTTAGAAAATAAGTGTTGTTAACACCAGGCAGCTCAACAGGATATTGGAAAGCTAGAAAGATACCTTCACAGGCACGTTCATCAACATCCATTTCAAGAAGATCCTTGCTTAGATATTCAACTTTTCCTTGAGTGACTTCATAATCTTCATGTCCAGCTAGTACTTGCGCTAGAGTTGATTTTCCAGACCCATTTGGCCCCATAATAGCATGAGTTTCTCCTGCTTTTACTTCTAGATTTATTCCTTTTAGGATTTGGTTCCCATCTACTTCCACATGCAAATTTGTTATTTTTATCATTTAACCTACACTTCCTTCTAATGAAACCTCAAGCAATCTTTGAGCTTCAACTGCAAATTCCATTGGCAGTTCGCGAAACACTTCTTTACAAAATCCATTTACAATCAAATTGATTGCATCTTCTTCAGAGATTCCTCGTTGTTTACAATAATATATTTGGTCTTCACCAATTTTAGATGTTGATGCTTCATGCTCAACATGTGATTTAGTGTTTTTCACGTCTAGATAGGGAAATGTATGTGCGCCACATTTATCACCTATTAGCAGTGAATCGCATTGTGAATAATTCCGTGCACCAGTAGCTGATTTTTTTATCATAACTTGTCCACGATATGTATTTTGTCCTTTTTCTGCTGAAATACCTTTTGAAATTATAGTACTTTTCGTATTCTTTCCAATATGAATCATTTTTGTTCCAGTATCTGCTTGTTGTTTGAGAGCAGAAAGGGCTACTGAGTAAAATTCACCTTTGGAATTATCGCCTTGCAATATACAAGAAGGATATTTCCAAGTTATAGCTGAACCAGTTTCAACTTGTGTCCATGTTATTTTAGATGATTTTCCTCTGCATGCGCCTCTTTTAGTAACAAAATTATAGATTCCACCTTTACCTTC
>CAZOEZ010000028.1:0-10745 GCA_964578995.1 uncultured archaeon | reverse complement strand
TAGAGAACGTTCACAAGCGCCCAGATGGAATGACTGCTAGTCAGGCGGCTGCACCACTTCTTGCAGGTTTAACGGCCTATAGAATGCTTGTAATTAGGGCAGGAATACAGAAAGGAGATAATGTTCTAGTGATGGGCTCTGGTGGTGGTGTCAATTCACTCTCCATTCAAATTGCTAAACATTTTGGGGCAGAGGTTCATGTTGTAGCTGGTGGTGCAGAGAAAAAAGCTAAGGCAGAAGAATTAGGAGCTTCACATGTTGTAGATTACAAGGCTAATGAAGATTGGCACAAGGAATTGTTTCCTGTTATAGGCAGAAAAGGATATGATATTGTAGTAGATAATGTTGGTAAACCTACATGGAAAAGATCTATTCAGTTGTCAGGAATTGGTGGAAGAATAGTTACAGTTGGCAATACAAAAGGACCAATCGCTGAAACAGATATCCGTTACGTGTTTTCAAAACAGTTGTCAATTCTTGGTTCTACAATGGGATCACATGCAGACTTTGCAGAATTATTGAAATTATTGAATTCCGGAGCGATAAAACCAGTTGTTGATTGTGAGATTCCTCTTTCGGATGGGGTAAAAGGTCATCAGATTCTTGAAGAAGGAACTATGTTTGGTAAGGTTGTTATTGTTCCAGATTAAGTAAATTGTTCAATCTTTTCTAGCAAAGATGGTAAACGTATGGGTTTAGTTTCATATTCATCACATCCTCCATCTAAAGCTTCTTGTCTGTGTTCAGCCATCGCATTTGCAGTCAAGGCTATAATTGGTATATTTGAAGTATCTGAGTTCTCCTTAATTTCTTTAGTAGCTTGAAGTCCATCTTTTACTGGAAGCCCCATATCCATTAGGACAACATCTGGTGTCTCGCTTTGAGCCATGTCAATTGCTTCTTGACCATCCATTGCAAAAATAACTTCATACCCTTTCTTTGTCAATCTTCTACTCAACATATCTTTGTTCATTTCATTATCTTCGACAAGTAAAATCTTGGTCATTAATTTTCCTCTTTGACCTCTATGGGAATTGTTATTGAAAAAGTTGTTCCCTTTCCTTCTTCACTTTCAACTTCCATAACACCACTCATCATTTCAGTCATTTTTTTACTTATTGGAAGACCGAGCCCTGTTCCTCCATAATCCTTTGATGTTGATGACTCGGCTTGGGTAAATTCTTCGAATACTTTGCCTAGTTGCTCTGCATTCATACCTATTCCAGTATCAGTTACAGCAAATCGAACCTTATCACCATAATTAGTTATTGCTAATGTAACGGTACCTTTCTTTGTGAATTTGGCTGCATTACTAAGCATATTGAATAATATTTGTCTGAGCTTTGTTTGGTCGTTTACAAGTTTTTCTATATTGTCTGGTTTTTCTATTACAAATTTATTGTCATTCTTTGAAATTAGAGGTTTCGCCGTTGCTTCAATTTGACTTACGTGGGTTTCAAATTCGAATTCCTCTATGTGCAATTCCATTTTACCAGCTTCAATTTTTGATAAATCCAATATATCATTTACCAAAGTTAAGAGATGTTCACCTGATGAATTTATCTTTGTTAAATCCTCTGAGTAAGTATCCAAACCATCGTCCTCCGCTTCTTCCAATAACATTTCACTGTAGCCAATTATTGCATTTAAGGGAGTTCTTAGTTCGTGGCTCATATTAGCTAGAAATTCTGATTTAGCTTTACTTGCATTTTGGGCTTGTAGTCTTAAAATCTTTAGTTCTTCCGTTTTTATATAGTCAATTCTGCTTTTGAATTCGTTAGATCTTTTTACAAATACGCCATAAATAAATGGTATGACTAGGATATACGGAATTTGTTCTTCTGATATAACTCCCACCTCCAAAAGATATACCAAAAATGCAGCAACAGTTGTTGACACTATGAAAAAACTGTTCATAAAATCAACAGGATATATTGTAAAGAACAAGAGAGTTAGTAGGGGAAGTGCAGCAGCTCCTGGACCAAAAAGTGCTTCTTGATCCATATAATAATGATAAGCGCCATTGATCATCAAAATAGGGATTGTCAAAGTAAAATAAATATCATAATAATTCTTCCTATATTGTTCATAAAAAAGGAGAATATATACTGCAATGGAACATATAATTTGTACAGAAATATAAATTGGTTGAATGCCTAATTGCTTAATGTCATCAAGAATAATTAGTAAGAATATTATGTGACCTAATAACATCAGATTCCAAATATAATTTCCATTTTTCTCCCATTTCATTTCCTTGTATTGGTCTTCTAAATTTTGGTCGTTGAATTTACAAGTTAATCGATTTATATTTTCTTCCAATTCAGTCATTAATTATCCTCAACGCTAATGGGAATTATTATTGAAAAAGTTGTTCCCTTTCCTTTTTTGCTCTTTACTTCCATCTTTCCGCCCATTATTTCAGTCATTTTCTTGCTTATTGGAAGACCGAGTCCTGTTCCTCCATAATCCTTTGATGTTGATGACTCGGCTTGGGTAAATTCTTCGAATACTTTGCCTAGTTGCTCTTTACTCATTCCTATGCCTGTATCTGTGACATCAAATCTAAGATTTTCTTTCTTTTCAGGTTTTATTTGAAGTGTTATAGTTCCTTTTTTGGTAAATTTAGCTGCGTTGCTGAGCATGTTGAATAATATCTGTCTTAATTTTGTTTGATCATTCTTCAGTTTTAGTTTTTCTGTTTTACACTTTATTATAAATTCATTTTTATTTTTCTCAACCAATGGTTTTGCCGTTGCTTCAATCTGCTTTAGAAAATTAGCAAAGTCAAATTCTTCAATATGCATATCCATCTTTCCGGCCTCGATCTTGGAGAGATCAAGTATGTCATTTATCAAAGTTAGAAGGTGATCACCGGATGAATTTATCTTTGTTAAATCCTCTGAGTAAGTATCCAAACCATCGTCCTCCGCTTCTTCCAATAACATTTCACTGTAGCCAATTATTGCATTTAAGGGAGTTCTTAGTTCGTGGCTCATATTAGCTAGAAATTCTGATTTAGCTTTATTTGCACTCTGGGCCTTTTCCATGGCTATTTTGAGATCATCTTTTTGCTTTCTCATTATCTTGTCAGATTCTTCTAGACTATTCATGAGAATGTTGTAATGGTAACCAATTTGTCCAGCTTCAGTAAAAAGATCTTCAGGTCCTCTTACAGATAAATCCCCAGTGTCGTTTTGATACTGCATTATCTTTAGTAAATCTATCTGATCACTACTTGAATCATGTTCAGCAATATTCAAGCCGATATCCTCAGCTTCTTGGCTGACTCTTAATGTGTTATAATTGTTAATAGTATTCAAGACTACATAACTAACTGAAAAAGTATAGATTCCAACTGCACAGATTCCAATTAATTGTGCTATAAACTGATTTATTCTGACATTGCCAGTATAATCTACAAGATTACTATTATTTGCAAGACTTTCTTCCGCAGCGAATAACGGTAATATTAGAGTACCAAATATACCTCCTGCTAAATGAACTGGTATCGCACCTACTGGATCATCTAGCTCCCAGTTCTCCAACATTCTGGTTGCATATAGTGCAACAATTCCACCACCTGCTCCAATTATTACAGCACCTATAGGTGTTACCCAATTTGCGCTTGCCGTAACAGCTACTAAACCAGCTAGTAGTCCATTAATCAAGTCACCAGCTGGAGCGGTTGAATTCTGTAATCCCCAATAAAGAAGACATGCTACAATCCCAGCTGCAGCCGCCAAAAAAGTATTCAATAGAATTCCAGGTACTGCTTCATCAAGTATCAGATTACTTCCTCCATTGAAACCATGCCATCCAAAACCCAACAATAATGCCCCTAGTACTGAAAGTGGTAAGTTACTAGGTGCGAATTTCCGTACCTTTCCTTCTATGAATCTACCACTTCTGGGTCCAATTATCAAGATTATTGCAAGGCCAATCCACCCACCGGTTGAATGTACAACAGTTGATCCTGCAAAATCAATGAAACCTAGGTCATACAACCAACCTGTAGTCCCATCTCCTCCAAAATTATCATCACTGTTTGCCCAGGCCCAATGGCCAACTACAGGGTATAATATTGTTCCAACAATAGCCGTTATGATTAGATAACTATTGAATTTTAATCTTTCAGCTACAGCACCAGATATAATTGATGCTGCCGTAGCACAAAACATTGACTGGAATATGAAAAACGTCATTGCTGGACCAGATGCAATAGCACCAGTTGGGTCAAAGAAGAAATCATCAAAACCAACAAGACCTGACTTACTAGCTCCAAACATGAAACCGTATCCAACCATCCAATAGCAGACAATAGATATGCCAAAATCAGAAACATTTTTTAGTGCAACATTTATGTTATTTTTGTTTCTAATAATACCAGATTCTAAGCACATAAATCCGGCCTGCATCATAAAAACCAATACGGCACAGATAAGCATCCACAGAAGATCTATATTTGCAGCATTTTTCTCAGTGGTACTTTCTGCCGCTACTGTTCGGAATAAGTTAAATAATAATAACAATGATAAGGAGAAGATCATCAATCTCTTGAATTTTGTGCCAATGGTTACCATAATATATTGTATCAAATGAACTATTTAAGATATAACCTAAAATAGGCAAAGTGTCTGGAGTTAAAATGGATGGCTTTGATGATGAAGAGTGGGCTGAGATGCAAGAAATGTACATTAATCATACATATAATGAGCTGAATAAGATTAATAAAAATCTTGAATCCGTATCTTTTGATTCTCTTCGAACATTCGGACACAACATAAAGGGTAGTGGAGGAATGTACGGATTTAATGAGATTACTAATATGGGAGCTGAGATTGAATCTGCAGCTAAGGAGAGCAATCTAAAAACTATAAAATCCAATCTTGAAACACTACATAAGTTTCTAAAATCTAGAATGTAATGTGGGAATCAACTTCTAATAATATGCTTTTATTCAGTAATTATGCCGGATGAAGAAATACCAAATATAATTGCAGTTGATGACGATTATGCGGTGCGCATGGCAATGGATTTTATGTTTAAAAAATGGCCAGAGTACAATCTTATCTTGGCAGAGGATCCTGATGATGCACTGACCAAGTTAAACGAAAGGGAATACATGGTTATGTTTAGTGACATCAATATGCCAGTAATGTCTGGTTTAGATCTTCTAAAAATTGTAAAAGAAATGAAACCAGATTTACCTGTTGTTATGTTAACATCTGAAACTGACATTCAAAATTCAATCACGGCATTTCGGTATGGTGCCATGGACTATCTTTTGAAGCCACCAACAATAGCTACTGTTAGAGGCGCTATTGATAAGGCAGTGGAATATATAGAGGAAGAAGCTAGGAAAAGTTCTGGTGGTATTGATATGGATGACTTCAAGGTCATGGTTGAGAATTTTTCACCTGAAAAAATGGGCCTTACTGATTCAGGTTCTAAGAGTACTGAATTTACAAGACTGGTTAATATGTTGCAAGAAAAATTGATACATCCCGGTAAGGTTGGCAGAATTCACAATCTTTTCTTATTATCAAAATCAGGCATTGTCATTGCCAATTTATCGGCAAAGAATGTCGAGCAGACAGATGTAGATATATTGGGAGGAATGTTTACTGCAGTTAAGGATTTTATGGAAGATGCTGTAAGCGCTAGTACTACTTCATCGTTGAATGATATCCAGTTCGGAAACTTTCATGTTAAATTCGCATCAGGTGCTTATTCTGAATTAGCTGTTGTTTATACAGGTATATTAAATCAGGAAGCTGAGGATTCAATTACAGATACTTTGATGGCCTTTGAAATAGAAAATTCGACCATACTAGAAAATTGGGATGGTGATATTTCTACATTAGAGGATTCAACTAAATACTTAGAAAAACTTTTTGGTGATATCGATAAAGTTAAGGATTAATTTTTTCTCAATATTGCAATAATGTGACTTGTACTGGGTCCGTAGAATTTCACTCTTTCAAATTTTTCTGTACTGAAACCTTTAGTTTGCATTAATTCAGAGAATTTTTTAGGAATACTTCCCCAATCACTTCTACTCTTGAAACCCAACCAATTATTCCGGTAAGCTTCATGAAAAATTGCAATCCCCTTATTATTCAGATTATTGTATGCATGTTCTAGGAAGTCTATAGTGTTTCCAATGTATCCTAAATGTATTACATCAGCCTTTACATTTATGTTTTTACAGTCATCATTTATAACCTCTATATTTTCAATGGAATTCTCTTTAACATTCATTGACAAATATTCAATAGATACTGGATTTTTATCTATAGCTAGGACTTTTGCTTCGGGATAACCTTTTGCTATTTGTAGAGAAAAATATCCTACTCCTGCAAAATAGTCGATTATTGTTCTTGGATTATCAAAGGTGTAGAAATCACTAACTTTCTCAGGCCCATCTAGAGCAGATCTCCAGCCTGTATTCCCAGGTGACCACATGATTTCGGCCAAATCTAACTTGTAAGTTATTCCATATTCAGTGATTTCGGTTGTCGTTTCTTTACCATACAAAAGTTCAATTTTTTTAGGTTTCCTAAGTTCTCCTCTAATATTCATTTTTTGTATAACCGTTTTAGCATGCAATACTTCAGCATAGGATTTGGCGATTTCTCTCCTTTTATTTTTGTCTAAGTTTCTAAGATCAAGGATGACAATGTTTCCTATTTTCTTCCATTTTTTAGGCAATTTATCGTGAATTCCAGAATCAACTTTTGATTTTAACTTCTCATAAGGATTCATTTTTCTGCTAACTTACGAAGTATTGCTATCTCTGGTTTCCACATTTCAGGACCACCAGGTGTTTCAAGATATCCAGCCAGATGTTCTAATCTTTTTTCTTGCATAAAGCTCTGGAATGTTTCCTTTCCCAATTTTCCCATTCCAATATTATCATGTCTATCAACTCTTGAACCTAGGTCACTTTTAGAATCATTAAGGTGAAGTGCTACAAGATATTCCATTCCAACTATATTGCCAAAGTCATCCCATATTTGGTCAAAATCATTTCTCCAGTCATAACCTGAAGCCCAAGCGTGTTGTGTGTCAATACACACACCTACTCGTTTCTTATCATCAATATGATCTATAATGTGTTTAATCTCTTCAAATTTTATACCTACATTGGTTCCTTGCCCAGCAGCATTTTCTATCACTAGCTTAGAGTTGTATCCTTTTGTTTCATCTAAAGTTTTATTCATATGTTGGGCAATTCTTTCTAATGCTTCTTTTCGAGTTTGTTCATCATCTCTCATATCTTTTTTTGGATGAGTATGAGATCCTGGATGAAAATTCAAATATGCTACACCTAATGTTTCACACCTATGATATTCTTCTAGAAATGCCACTTGTGCCCTTTTTCCTTTAGTTTCATCAGGTGAACCCATATTGATCAAATATGAATCATGAATCATTAATGGCCCCAATTCTGTTTTAGATAATGGTGTTTTGAATGCTTTAATCTCTTCATCTGTTAGAGGCTTGGCTATCCATTGCCTTTGATTCTTGCTGAACATCTGAAAGGTATCAGCTTCTATTTCTAGAGCCCAGGGGATTGCATTTTGTAACCCACCAGCAACACTAACGTGTGCACCTAATCTCATCTTGATACAGATTCAAGCCTACCTTAATAATAACTATTCGATAAGAGCCTGTGAAATTTTCAGTAGTAGCTAACACACGGCATTCAGGAATCAAAAAAATATTAACCAAGGTTATTGGTTTTCTAGATGATTTTGAACTTGAGGCTGAAACGGCTAAACTTGTCCGTTTGAAGGGTATTCCTTTAGATGAATTGCAAGGTGACGCAATTATCTCACTTGGTGGGGATGGAACATTGCTTTACATTCTTTCTAAAATTAACAAACCAATATTTGGAATAAATTCTGGAGGTGTTGGTTTTCTGACAGAAATGGAACATACGGATGATATTTTTGCTGCAATAAAGAATTTAGAGAAGGGAAAATTCAATAAGCAGAAATTACAAAGAATTGACACCTATATCAATGAAAATCATGTAGGTTCAGCTCTGAATGAAGTTGTATTACATTCATCGAGAGTTGCAAAAATTCAAGGTTTTGAAATAAGTATAGATGGTGCATTAGCAGATAGTTTTAGGGGAGATGGTTTGATTATTTCTACTCCCACAGGATCTACTAGTTATGCAATGTCTTTGGGAGCTCCCATATTGTATCCTACAATGGAATCACACATAATTGTTCCAATTGCAGCTTATAGAATAGGTGCACGACCCCTAGTTATACCTTCAAAATATAATATTACTGCTAAATTAACTGGAAATCCTGAAGCTGTTATGGTTATTGATGGACAAGAGGAAATATTGATAACTATTGAGGATGAAATTAAATTTAAAAAGTCCTCTAAACCAGTGGAATTGATACGATTCAATGACAATTTCTTTGAAAGGGTAAGAACTAAATTAAGGTTGTAAAAGAGTGAAGAAAACACGAACAAGATTGAGAGGTACTAAGACGGCTGCCAAGTCTGAGCAGAAAAAATTGATTAGTAGAATAAAGGCCTTAAGAGATAATCCTGAACTCCTTTTACCCAAGACCAGAGACGGTACTTTTGCTAGTGAAATATATTCAAAAGTTTTGACTGATTTGAACTTGGCTAAAGAACAATATCTAAATCCTCCCAGTTTTTTCTCAGGTATTTTTGGTTCAAAACCTAGAGATCCGCTTGCCAAGGCCTATGCCTCCACTTTGACCATTCTTGATTCTGGAGCTCCAGTTATGGCGATTGCACGATTTCCTCATGGTGAAGTGAATTATGTTCTTAGGGGTTCCGGAGTGTCTAAGGAAAAGTTGATAGGTGTACAGAATTACCATCACAGATTATGGTCAAGATTTGCCCATTTAGATTATGTAAAAAAGCATAAATTGTACATTTATGCTTTAGACAAAGGATTGATTTGTACAGGAACTGAGCCTAAATATCCTAAACAATTGTGGAATGAAACATGTTCATCATTAAAATTGAAGGATTCCAGTGAAATATCTTTGGGTCTGAAGGTAAAATGTAATTCACTAAATAAATCAGTAACAATCCCTTACAAACGTCTTCTTAAATCCAAGGAAAACAGTTATAGTCATTTCCTAAAACATCAGATAGCATTTGATCAAGACATTGATTTTTCACTTTCGATCACTAGTTCTTTATCTGAAATAGTACCAGATGTACCAAATACTTTGTTTGATGATTATAGAAAAGGAATGAGGGGTGATTCAGATTTATTAAATTCTATACTGAATTATCAAAAGGAGGAGATAATGGAAATGGATGAACAATTTTTCATTATTTCCAATAACATTGTTTCTAGAGATGAGTTGATGTCTAAAATAGGCCAGAATAAGATAGATGAAGCAATTATAGAGGATATTCTAGTAGATTATACAGATTCTATCATTCTTGATACTATCACACTTTCTACTTTCACAGAGTATACCTGGGATTCAGTCGGACAAAATGTTGCAGAGAAGTTTACATCAGGTGCGTCTTCTAGTTATAATGGAGAGAACTCATTAGAAATTTTAAGATCACTTTATGATAAAGTGGTAAAGGATAGTTTAACTAGTGAATACCCAAGATTCCGTTCCTTGGATGAACCCTTGAAATTATTGGATAAGGTAGTAAGATTGCTTAAATCTGGAGATAAAAATAGAGCTGTGAAGGAAATTGAAAGTTCCTCATCAAACAATAATATGACTAAGTCTTTGTCATGGTCTGTTTTAATGTGTTTAAATGCTACTTCAAGTAGAGCTTGGAAATACAGTAAAGAAGAACAATCCCTTGGTGAAACTTTGAAGTCATTAGTTCAAGATTTAATAGATAGTAAACCTGCAGATTATTTAGGTATTATAGAAGATATTTCAACTCGAATAGGTCTCGGAAATAAATTGGAAGTTATTTAAAACAGGCCTAAATGGAGAATCTCTCTGGGTCCGTGGTCTAGTTGGTTATGACGTCGCCTTGACATGGCGGAGATCCCCGGTTCGAATCCGGGCGGACCCACCAATTATTTTCGTTCTTTTCACCTACTGTATTCTTAATCATTTATGGCGTCATTCGGGTCCTATCTCTTGGGAACAAAACACATTCTCTTACATTTTTTGCACCAGCAAAAATCATAGATAATCTGTCTAATCCCAAACCCCATCCAGCATGAGGTGGCATACCATATCTAAATGGATCCAAATAATGATTAAATCCATCAGGATCCAAACCTTGTTCTTTCAATCTTTCTCTAAGCATGTTAACATCATGAACTCTCTGTCCTCCTGATGTCATCTCCACTTCATTATACATGAAGTCGAATCCTTTACTGTATTTTGGATCGTCATCAGGTAGTATGTAGAAAGGTTTGAGTGATAATGGCCACTTTGTTATGAAATAGAAACCATTCATCTGCTTGGCAATCTCTCTTGTAGCTTCCATGGATAAATCCTCACCCCATTCAGCTTTTCCGTTTGACATTTCCACAGCTTCATCGTAGGTTATTCTTGGTAAAGGCAATTCAAGCTCAATAGGCTCTATTCCAAGCGTTTCTAGAGCTTCTGTCTCTTTTCCAACGGCCCTTGCTGCACTATCTACTAATCTCTCCATTACTCCCATTACAACATCATCATCAGCAAATGACATTTCGATATCAATTGAGATAAACTCATTCAAGTGTCGAGGTGTATTATGTTCTTCAGCTC
>CAZOEZ010000027.1:0-11286 GCA_964578995.1 uncultured archaeon | reverse complement strand
TAATCTTTCTTGGCTCTATCGCGCCATGGTTCTAATTTCTGCTCAAGTTCATTCGCTTTTTTCTCGCTTGCTTTCAACTTTTTCTTCATATCTCGTTCAAATTCAACAAATTCTTTTTCCTTATCTTGCAACGCTTCAACCATCTCTACTTCCAATTTCTCGAGTTTTTCTTGCTTCAATTTTAATTTTTTATCATAAGTCTTGGAAATATTTTTCTTATCTTTCTTAAATTCCTTATCTAAAGCTGCCATCTTTGACCTATACATTTCTTCCAATTCAGCTTCTTTTTCGTCCAATTTAGTGTTGATTTCGCTCTCTTTTTTACTCAAATCCTCTTCTCTAACCAAAAGTTGTGCAACACTGCGGGGTGGGGCAAAATGTTCTTCGCTTAGTACTGACTTTGTCCTAAGTGAATCTGTAACTTCGATTCTAACAGTTGTGGAATAGGCACCTCCAAGAAATCTCATTTTAATTTCAGAAGTATGGTTTCCTAATTCCATAGGAAAACCAGTTATGACTCCTGTATTAGGATTAATATCTACACCTACATCTAAATCGGGATACATCGAATATCTTACATTTACTAATTCCATTGGTCTAATCAAACCTAACCAAATTAGCCACGGATCAAGATATGGTTCCATTTTTATTTGAGAATCATTCCTATCCTTAACAAAAAAGACATATCGAGGCCAATAATGAAGTGGATTGCGATATTTTTGAAGCGTTAACAATAACAAAAATACAACAACTGAAGATATTGCCAAATAATATATTTCATCTGAATTATGGCCAAAAAAATCTTTGTAATCTATTGCAAGAACTATGACTGCTGTGAACCCCAGGACTATAAAATTAGAACGTATTAGGACTAATAAGTGACGGAGAGGATCTTCAATCTTCGTCATCCTTGTCCTCATCTTCTTCTGAGGACGGACCTTCCTTCAGACCCTCATTGAAGGCGGCTTTTGATTGGCCCATACTCTTAGCAAGCTCTGGTAGCTTTTTAGCTCCAAAAAGAAGAAGCACGACTGCTCCAATAATTAACGCTTCTGTGGTACCAATCATACTTTACTATCCATAGTGAGGTAAATTAACCTTGTGGGCGAAGAGAAAAAACCCCTCTCCGAATGAAGTCTTGTGGCAAAAAAACCTGCATACGATGATATCGTTGACAATCTGAGAGGACGAATCTGGATTTATTTGGTATTAGCTGTAGCTACATTTGCAATCGTTTTCAACTTTGCACCAGACATTATTGATTGGATTAGTGATGCGCTACTACCAGAAGGTGCTACACTTATTTATTTGTCTCCAGCAGAATATTTTATTCTAAAAATGAGAGTTGCGGGCTACGCAGCCATATCTTTAGTTTTTCTGATTGCTATAATCCAAATTTGGCATACCATTAGAACCAGATCTCTACTTCCTGATATTGGCATTGGCAACATAATTGGAATACTGGTTATTTCTTTAGTTCTTTTTGGATTGGGCGTCACATACTCAATCGAGCTTATGCTACCACTTGTTCTAGACTATTTACAAAATGATGCAGCCAATGCTGGACTAGAAACAACATACAGTCTTAGTGCCTTCTATCATTTTGTTTTTCTTCTAACTTTTTCATTGGGAATAACTTTCCAATTGCCACTTGTTGTAATGCTGATGCTGAAATTACAATTGACTACTACTGAAAAATTAGCTGAATATCGTAGCTATCTGGTTATTGTATTTTTTGTTTTAGCAGCAATGATCACGCCTCCAGATGTAATTTCCCAGTTTCTACTTGCAATACCGCTCATGATTCTATACGAAATTTCAATACTTGTTGGAAAATTTAGTTAGGAAATCTCATTCATTGTCTACTGGTTTAGTTAACGCCATTATTATGCAGGCAACCACGAACACAATACCACCCCAGCAACTTAGTGCCCATAAATGTCCAGATGTGATGATGCTGAATAAGAGGAAAATAAGTAGTGAGATTAACACAACAGATATGTATAATACGTTGTTTTCCACAGGACACTATTATATCATAAATTTATAAGCTTTTTCAATCTGAGGAAGTTTGAGCCTGTGTACCCCAAATCACTAAAAAAGACCCGATATTCCCTACTTCTTGTCTACCCCCATGATGCGTCAATACCACGCCATAAAACGTGAGAATCCTGATTCCATTCTATTATTTCGTATGGGGGATTTTTACGAAACTTTCGGGGATGATGCTAAAGTTGTCGCGAAAGAATTGGATATCGCACTAACGGCAAGAGACAAGAATTCGGACAATCCAATACCTCTAGCCGGCGTCCCATACCATGCGCTAGATAATTATCTAAACAAATTAATCAAGAAAGGACATCGCGTTGCAATCTGTGAACAACTTGAGGATCCAAAAAGTACCAAAGGACTTGTAAGAAGAGGAGTAACCCGAGTCGTCAGCCAAGGTACTGTTGTTGAAGGCTCTATGTTGAGCCATTCCAACAATTTTCTAGCTTCAGTAAATGAAACTGATGAAGGATTGGGATTATCAATAATGGATATTTCTACAGGTGAATTTTCAACAGCCCAATTTAGAGATAGAGAATCGCTTGAATCTGAAATGGCTCGCTATTCTCCTGCTGAAGTCATAATCCCTGATGGAAATGAAAACATAGCAAACTGGATGATGGCACTAGGGATGAATACAACACCTAGGAAAGCTGATTCCTGGATGTATCCTGTATCTAAAAAAATCCTAGAAGAAAGATTCGGAAATGTAGAAGAATTGAAAACTTATCCTATGGCTATTACGGCTGCAGGAGCAATCCTATCCTATGCGACCGCCACACAATTTAGTGAATTGCCACACCTTAGACCTCCTTCATTGATGGTCAAAGCCAAAACAATGACTTTGGATGCCGTCACCTTAAGGAATCTAGAGATTGTACGTACTATTAGTGACTCATCAAAAGATACTCTTTTTGCTGTAGTCAACCGAACTTCAACCGCTGGCGGTTCAAGAAGATTGAAAGATTGGCTTCTTCGACCCTTGCATGATTTGAAAAGAATAAATGAGAGACATGATGCAGTGCAAGAATTGTTTGACAATACCTTGAGTAGAAGAGAAATACGAGATATTCTGAAAGGTTTTCAAGATGTTGAGAGATTGTTGTCAAGACTTGGTCATGGATCTATCTCTCCTAGAGATTTGGATAGTCTGCGTTCCAGCCTGAACACTGTCAAGGATCTCAAACAATTTTTGAGTGAAGAACCACTAAAATCTAAATTAATGAAGAGATTAGTAAAATCAATTGATACGCATAAACAAGTAGCTCAGAAACTAGCTGAAGCTATTGTTGAAGATCCGCCTCTAGTTCTCAGAGATGGCGGAATTTTCAAAAAAGGATATTCCAAAGAATTGGATGATTTAAGATCAAGAGCTAGTAGTGGGAGAGAATGGGTGGCCTCATTAGAAACTGAAGAAAAGAAGAAAACGGGAATCCCAAAGCTAAAAATTGGATATAATCGTGTTTTTGGATATTACATTGAAGTGCCAAAGGCATTTGCAAAGAAAGTGCCTGAAAGCTATCATCGAAAACAAACCGTAGCCGCTGGTGACCGATACATTACTCCTGAATTAAAAGAAAAAGAAACTTCCATTTTAAGAGCAGATGAAAGATCCCAAGCCCTTGAGGCTGAACTATTCAAGGAATTGAGAGAATGGATTTTAGAATTCTTAGGAACATTACAAGCAACTACAATGGCTGTATCAAGAATTGATGCAATTAGTTCGCTTGCCGAAGTTAGTCAAGCCAATAATTACGTTAGACCTGAAATGTCAGATGATGGCGCATTATCTATCTCAGATGGAAGGCACCCTGTTATCGAAGTCCTCAGAGAAGGGCAATATATTCCTAACAGTTTACAATTAGATAACAAACAACGTCAATTAATGATTCTAACGGGGCCAAACATGGGTGGTAAATCGACCTATATGCGGCAAACTGCTCTAATTTGTGTAATGGCACAAGCCGGTTGTTTCGTACCTGCTTCTTCGGCAAGATTAGGAATGGTAGATCGTGTATTCACGCGTGTAGGTGCGCATGACGACCTCGTACATGGGCATTCGACTTTCATGGTTGAAATGCTAGAGTTAGCAAATATTTTGAGAAACGCAACGCCAAACAGCCTTGTACTACTAGATGAAATTGGAAGAGGGACCTCCACATTTGATGGATTAGCACTAGCTTGGGCGGTTTCAGAAGAATTACATGCTGGTAAAGGTGTCAAGACACTATTTGCCACACATTATCATCAACTTACGGATGTTGCAAAAATATTGGATCGCTCTGTAAATTGCCATATGCAAGCCAAAGAAGATGGGCATGAGCTAACACTGCTCCATCGTGTTGCTGAAGGACCTACAGACGCCTCGTTTGGTATACATGTAGCGAAGATGGCTGGTGTTCCTGAAGAAGTATTAGTTAGAGCAAGAAAAGTATTGAAAAATTTAGAAGAAGGTTCGACGATTGAAGTTTCAAAAACTGGACCTGTTCAATCCGTTTTCAGCACTGAGTTTGGAGCAAGAAGTGAAACAAAGGAAAATCCAATCGTAGATGAAATACGTAAAATGGATTTGATGAACCTAACTCCTCTACAAGCTCTAGAAAAACTACATGATATTCAGCAAAGATTGCTTTAACCGATAGTCAAACTTATACTTTTTGAATTAGAATTACCTTCGGCATCTTCTGCATAGAATATGAATGAATACGCATCAGTATCAAGACCGTTCTCAAAAAAATGGTAATACAAACTATTACCCTCTATATTGTATTCATTATCTCCTTCAAGTTTGATAAGTGTTTGAGAATTAAGTGCTGCTTTTCCAGCCGAAACTTTAACCGATTCAACTTCCCAATTATCTTTAACGGAAATTACTAGAACGAAAGGAGTGTTGGCGTCTATTTCCAAAGTTTGATTCCAGTTTCCATCAGACTCTACATATGTTTCTACTTGCTGGAATTTTGGCTTGGCTATATCATTGAAAGGTGGATTTGAAAGTAGAATCATAAATCCTAACCAGGCCATGAAAGACATCATCATTGGGCCAAACCAATTCTTTCTCTCGAATTCGCTTGTGTCGAAGAAGATTGGAAGTATTTTTATTAGGCCAAAAGGAGCTGCAAAACCAATCAGTGTGACACTGCCACCCATGTCTGCCATCCTTACAAGTGAGTAGCAAATTACAGCGATAACTATGGCGTAAAGAACTGCAAAGACTGTTACCTTAGAATCTCTAACTTCCTTTACACGATATTCTTCGCTGTCAAATTTGGGAAACGTAAAGCCTTCTTCTCGTTTACCCTTTTTCTTGGCCATGTTTGCTCTATAATGGAGGTTAAATAAAGCCCCATGTGGACTCCAACATAGTTAGGAAGCTATGGCAACAAAGAAGAACGAGTCTGTTGAGGAAGAGGAAGAGGAAATACTGCCAGAATTAACGGGCATGCCTATCGAAGTACATATTCGTAGACATAGGAGATTCATATTGTTCCTAGCTTTTTGTCTATACCTAGGTTGGTATAGCTTTGCTTTATTTCTTATCGCCTGGGTAACGGGTGTCAGATGGGCTGACAATGAAGGTTATCTACAAAAATACAATATGGATCTTGTTTGGGGCCGTTCTTTTCTCATGTGGAGAACTGATTGGGGTAAAGGTTTCATAGAGAGAATTTCCCAAAACAAGCCTTTCTGGAGAAGAGTAGGAGATGTTTGGGTTATCACTGTTTTTGTTATTATGATTCTAATGTTCTCGCTACTTATATGGCAAGCATCTTTAGCTTGGCAGATCCCTAAAACGTCTGCAGTTTCACCAAAAATGATGATTGGATTGCCAGGTTTGAACCCTGTAATCCCTCTGTGGTATGGTATTCTAGCTTTAGTAATTGCAATGGTTATTCATGAATTCAGTCATGGAATTTTGAGCAGAGTTGCTGATGTTAAAGTCAAAGCACTTGGATTGTTACTTTTCTTTTTCCCAGTTGGAGCTTTCGTAGAACCTGATGAAGAAGAGATGAAATCCATGAAAAAATGGGAGAGAATGAGACTCTATGCTGCCGGACCGGGGAGCAACATGGTTGTTGCACTTATTTTTTCATTCTTATTTTCTTCTGTGATGGTAGCTTCTCTGGAACCTGCTGAAGATGGATTGTTGTTGTACAGTGTAAGTGCCGATTATGGAGGGGCTGAAGCCGGTCTTGAACCTTGGATGCTTCTAACTGCTATTGATGAAGAAGAAATCAAAAATACTGATGATTGGCAACGTATAATGAATAATACGTATGCAGGACAAACCGTCAATGTTTCAGTTCTTAATCGAGGTGACCCGGAGATATATTCGGTAACGTTATCTGATAAGGGAAGTTACTATCTGAAATATTATCCTGATTACTATGAATCATGGATGTCTGGAAGAGGATTCATGGGTGTTGCTGCTGAGAATCCCCAAATTGTAACTGATAATTTGGCAAACCCAACCGAGAATATTTTACTTTACATTTCTTTACCCTTCGCTAAACTTCAACCATTCCCTGAACATTTTACTTCTATTTATGAGCCTGGAGGAGCTATTGGGATTTTACCGGATAGTCTCTTCTGGATTTTAGCAAATTCATTCTACTGGATATTCTGGCTGAATTTGATGGTTGGATTGACAAACGCTCTTCCTGCTGTACCCCTCGATGGAGGATTCATATTTGCGGATGGAGTTACAGGAATTCTAGATAAATTCAAAAAAGGAATGACAGAACAAAGAAAAGAAACAATCGTTGATAATTTGGTAGGAATTCTTGCTTTTACGGTTGTATTCTTAGTAGTCTGGCAACTTGTTGGGCCTAGAATTGTTGGTGTTGATCCAGTAATATTAGATGCTAACATAACTGCTACTCAAACTCAAGGGTGGAATGGGGAGGTATTCGAATTTGATGCTATGATGTCAGAAGGTGCCTTTGTAACCTATGAATGGGATTTTGGTGATAATAATACGGCCACTGGAGAAAGTGTATCTCATTCTTGGACTGAAGGTGGACTATACTTCGTTGTGTTGACTGCTAAAGATTCTGAAAACCGGCAAAGTGTCGCATTTGAACAGGTAAGTATCAACCATTTTGCCGAAGGTGATGGAAGTGTTGGTGGTGGTTCCGACGATACAGTACCTGCTACTGTAAATCCATACGTAGAAACAGTAAGCATTTACATCAATGTAACTGGCGATAATGGATTGCCTATTATAGAATCTGATGTTACGGTTACAATCAATAGCCCCTCTGGAGCCGTATTCGAACAAGACCTTTTACTAAACAATGGAGAAACACAGGCAATCAGCTTCAGTACAAGTGACGGAGAAATGGTAGGTGGGTGGGAAATATACCTAGAATCTAATGATCCTGCTTCTGATTTCACTTATGATTATGATTGGTATAATTATTATCTCGCTAACAGTTAACTATGCATTACATTACAATAGAACGAGTCTTTAATAATGCGTAGTATTTTCCCCGCATGAAAACATAGGGCTTGTAAGTCCTATAACGAGAATCCCAATGAGTAAAGACCCAGTTCCACTGAAAGCCGTACACCACATAGAATTTTGGGTGGGTAATGCAAAACAGGCTGCATATTTCTATAGAAATGCATTTGGTTTCAGCCAACTTGCATATGCGGGACTAGAAACCGGAAATAGAGAAAAAGCGAGTTATGTTTTAGGTCAAGGAAGAGTTAGATTGGTTTTCTCTACGCCATTAAATGGAAATAATGGAATATCTGAACACATAAAACAACATGGAGATGGCGTTAAGGACATTGCATTCCATGTAGATGATGCAAAGGCCTGTTATGATGCCTGTATAGAAAGAGGGGCAAAGAGTGCCTCTAAACCTGTAGAATTGAAAGATGAGAATGGTTCTGTTACTCATGCAGCCATTCATACTTACGGAGAAACTATTCACTCCTTTATCTCACATGATAATTACAATGGGCCTTTCCTCCCAGGATATGTGGAGAAAGTAATCGAAGAAGAACCTATTGGACTTAGATTTGTAGACCACATTGTAGGTAATGTCGAACTAGGAAAAATGAATGAATGGGTTGATTTCTATGCAAAAATAATGGGATTCACCCAATTACTTCATTTTACTGATGAAGATATTTCTACAGAATATTCTGCACTAATGTCAAAAGTAATGGAAAGTGATAATGGAAGAATTAAATTTCCGATCAATGAACCTGCAGAAGGTCGAAAGAAATCACAGATTGAAGAATATCTGGAGTTTTATGATGGGCCTGGAGTCCAACATATTGCATTACTGACTGACGATATTGTTAAGGCTATAACAGAATTAAGAAAACGAGGCGTAGAATTTTTAGAAGTGCCTGGCACTTATTATGATACTCTAACAGACAGAGTTGGAAAAATTGATGAAGATATGGAAATTCTCAGAAAACTAGGAATTCTTGTGGATAGAGATGATGAAGGATATTTATTGCAATTATTCACAAAACCAGTAGAAGACCGGCCAACGTTATTCTACGAAGTTATTCAAAGGAAAGGTTCGAAAGGGTTTGGCCAAGGAAATTTCCAAGCTCTTTTTGAATCAATAGAAAGAGCTCAAGCTGAAAGAGGAAACTTGTAATGCACAGATACCACAAATTAGGTAAAATACCGAAAAAAAGACACATTGTTTTTAGAGATGATGATGGGAAACTGTATCATGAAGAATTAAAAGGAAACAAGGGATTTGTTGGACCTTCGTCGCTTCTTTACCATGTTTACCCACCTACGGAAGTATTGTCTACAAAAAAAATCGGTGATTTTGCCGTTGAAGAAGAAGATGATAAAAGTTTGAGGATGAGACATTTCTACACAGATAGAGCAAAGAAAGGAGGAAGTATCATAATGGATCGTATTCCTTTCCTCTTCAATGATGATGCTATACTAATGATGTGTTATCCTGATAAAAGTGAAGATTACTATTACAGAAACACACAAGGGGATGAAATCGTATACGTTAGCAAAGGTAGCGGCACTCTAGAAACTGCATTTGGGAACATGAAATATTCTCAAGGCGATTATTTGGTAATCCCAAGAGGAATCCTACACCGCTATGAAATGAATAAAGAAGAACACTCATTACTCATTGTTGAAACTCCTAGTGAAGTTAGAACCCCAAGCAGGTATCGAAATGATTATGGACAGATTATAGAGAGAAGTCCATATTCTGAAAGAGATTTCAGAGGGCCTGATGAATTAATTACCCATGATGAAAAAGGTGAGTTCAAAATTATAGTTAAACAGAGAAATATGTTCACTGAAGTTACTCTTGGCCATCATCCATGCGATGTTGTAGGCTGGGATGGGTATTACTATCCTTACGCATTTAGCATTCATGATTTTGAACCAATAGTTGGAAGAATACACGAGCCTCCGCCAGTTCATCAAACATTCTCCGCTGACCGATTTGTTGTTTGTTCTTTCTGCCCACGACCTTTTGACTTCGATAAAGAAGCTATACCGGCCCCTTACAATCACGCGAACATAATGTCTGATGAAGTTATTTATTATGATTCAAAAGAATTTATGTCAAGGAAAGGAATTGAATTTGGATCTATGACCCTTCACCCAGATGGGCTTACACATGGACCTCATCCTGGAAAATACGAAGAATCTATCGGTGCAAAATGGACTGATGAAATAGCCGTCATGGTTGATACATTTTATCCTCTAAAAGTAGCCAAAAATGCATTAAACACTGAAGATCCAAATTACACCAAGTCATGGATAGATGGTGACAGTTACAAGGATACTTTAGGCGATTAATTTGATGAAAGAAAGTCTACGAACTTTCATGAATGGGTTAATTGATTACGCAGGACTTTTTCCTCCTGCAAATTTGCCTCTTAATGAAGCAATAAATGAATATTGTGAGCAAATAAAAAGTGAAAATTCAGCCATGTTGAGTCGTTTTATAATTCCCATCTCAAAATTAGATGATTTGGATGATTTTGTACCTCTTTTTGCCAGTATTGGGCCTTTAAGATTGTCTGTTCTCGGCGGGGGGGGAAATAATGACGACGAGTATTTAAATAAAATTAACCAGAATATCACAGATATTAACAGATATCGAGAAAAACATGGTGACAAAATCCAAATTGACGTAATAGAATGCAAAATGGCGACAAATTCGCCGTCTAAAATTACAATGCAAGAAGCAACGGCAACACTTAACAAAAATGGACTGATGCATTACCATGAATTCGCTGAATTACCACATGTTGGAATTAATTATTCCACAAATGAAGATGAAAGTTTGTGGGATGAAATAATTGTACCTACTGTAGAATTAATATCGGAAATGGAAGGTGCGGGAGTAAAACTAAGATGTGGTGGAATAGTGAAAGAAGCTTTTCCAAGCGTAGAACAAGTTGCTGCGATGATCCAAACTTGCGTTCTTGCTAAAGCCCCTATGAAATTTACTGCAGGCCTACATCACCCAATTCGTCATTTTGCTGATGAATATGATGAATTCATGCACGGATTTATCAATACTTTTGGTGCCGGTGTCTTTGCAACAACATTCCCAACACCAAAAAATTCGCAAGAAAAATACCGAATGTTTATCCTATTGTCCCACATGATAGATGATCAAAATGCTGAGAATTTTAATTTTAGCGACAATTCTATGTCCTGGAAAGTTGGAGATGATAGAGATACACAATTTGAAATAGATGGTGAAAAAATTGAAAATGCCCGCAAAAATGGTATGATTTCATACGGCAGTTGCTCTTTTCAAGAGCCTATAGATGACTTAGCGCAATTAGGGTGGATGTAATGGACAAAACACACGATTCAGGTCTCAAATCATGGGTAAATGTTGATGACGATTCTGATTTTCCTATCCAGAATATTCCATTTGGAGTGTATTCTCCAAAAGAAGGGGGAGACTTGCATGTGGCAACAGCAATCGGAAGTTATGTTCTAGATCTAGCATACTTGGATGAAGCTGGTCTTTTCGAAGGTACCGAGGTAGAAGGAACTGAAGTATTCCATGAACCTACGCTAAATGCCTTCATGTCAATGGGCAGAAAAGCATGGAAAGGCACTAGGAAAGTAATAAGTCAGATTCTAAATGAAAATAATGGAACTTTAAGAGATAATAAAGAATTGAAAGAATTGTCATTAATTCCTATGGAAAATGCTGAAATGGAATTTCCTGTAGATATTGGAGATTACACTGATTTTTATTC
>CAZOEZ010000026.1:0-14196 GCA_964578995.1 uncultured archaeon | reverse complement strand
TGCCACCGTGGCTTAGCTCGGTATAGCGACTGATTCGTAATCAGTAGGTCGGGGGTTCAAATCCCCCCGGTGGCTCCATTATTTTCCAAATCTAATTTTACTACGTCTCATCGCCTCTAGTGCAGGCATGGTTTCGTCAGCCATAAATGCTATACAAGAGCCTCCACCAGTTGAGATATGTTCAATTCCTTCAGCTATTCCCATCTGGTTGAATGCCATTGCAGTTTCACCACCGCCTACGACAGTCATACCATTATTGTTTGATATACTCTCAAAGATTTCTTTTGTTCCAGTAGCAAATTCATGATTCTCAAAAACACCCATAGGTCCATTAGCAATAATTGTGCCTGCGTTATCTATTAAATTTATATATTTTACTAGTGTATCCAATCCAATATCGTGTATCGGATGGTTTGCAGGTAATTGGTCAATGGAGATACCAACTCTTTGTCCGTTGTCATTTATAGCAACATCAGTCGGATAGATGATTTTTCCCTCATATTTATCAATTAATTTTTTGGCTGTTGTAATAATATTTTCCCAATCAGGTATATTTTTCTGTACAAATAATTTGCTTGGTTCACCGATATCTACACCTGTGGCTAGTAAAAATATATTGGCTACAACCCCTCCAGTGAGCACATAGTCGACACCCTTCCTAAGAAAATACTCAGAAATTGAAACAGAATCAGCTGCTTTGCTTCCACCCAATATTGCAATTCTGGGGTTAGGTCCAGAAGATATTGCTTTTCCTAGAAAATCCAATTCGCGTTGCATAACTCTTCCAGCAAGTGCCGGCATTCTTTCTGAGAATCCAACAAGTGAAGGTTGACAGCGGTGTGCAGCTGCGAAAGCATCATTAACAAATAAATCAGCTAATGGTGCTAAAGTTTCAATCATCTTACTATTAGCTTGTTTTTCAAAATTATCATTTTCAAATAAATTCAATTCAACTTCTTCCTTATCAAATCTAACATTATCTAACATTAAGATATCTCCGTTATTGAGCTTATTAATTGAATTAACAGCTTTTTTCCCATAGATATCTGGTATGAATTTTATTTTAATATCTATAATTTCTGACATTCTTTTAGAGTGCTCTTTTAGGTTGACAAAGTCTAATTTTCCAGGCCGGGATTGGTGAGCCAAAATGATAATCTTAGCCTTACGTTCAGATAATTCTTTAACAGTAGCAGCATGTCTTTTAATTCTGGTATCATCTAAGATTTCTCCGTTTTCGGGGTTAATAGATGAATTAATATCGATTCTCAAGATGATTCTTTTACCTTTCATTTTAAAGTCATCAATAGTAAAAAAACTTCGTTCTTCTAGGGTGTCAAATTCGCCGTCGACAGTTACGTAACCACTATTTTGAACCACGGGCCGCAAGAGGGTAGTTAGTAAAACTTTACGTCTATTCTTTTTGGATATGTCTTCCAAGTACTGTGAAATGGGCAACAACAGCTTCAATCTGAATTCTTGAATTTGCTCCTTCAGATAATCTAAAATCAGTTTCGGCTAATTTTTCTATCATCTGAACTTTAATATGATCTGGGATTTCTAAATCTCTTACGGATCTGTGCATTTGACGAAGAACATCTTCTCCTGCTAAACCATAAGTGATTTGGAGTGTATCCAATCTTTCTCTAGCTCCTGAAAAATTTCCTTCTAAAGACATTTGCAATGCTTCTTTAACTTCTTCAGGTCTCGCTGCGGCAACTGCTTGGTAGACGACATCTGGAGTAATGTCTGTTTTTGCTGCAGCAGCCATTTGCAGTCCATTTATTGCACGTCTTAAATCTCCTTGAGCTAGGTAGGTAAGTGATTCATATGCTTCTTTTGAAACAGTTAATTTTTGTTTTGCAGCAACAAATTTGAGGTATTTTTCCAAATCTTCTGACTTTATGGGTCTAAATCTGAATACTGCACAGCGAGATTGTATAGGTTCTATAATTTTGGATGAAAAATTACAAGACATGACAAATCTACATGTTCTTGAATATTTTTCCATAGTTCGTCTAAGGGCTGCCTGTGCAGCACTGGTTAATGCATCAGCTTCATCTAGGAAAATTATTTTGAACCCATCTTCACCAAGTGGTGCCGTTCTTGCAAATTCTTTGATTTTCCCCCTTACTACATCAATCCCCCTCTCATCGGAGGCATTTAATTCATGTAAATTATGTTTCCATAAGTCACCAAAAAGTTCTCTGGCTAGTGCCAATGCACTGGTTGTTTTTCCAATTCCTGCAGGACCTGCAAATAGCAAATGAGGCATGGATCGCTCTTTAACATAGTTCTTCAATCTTGTCGTAACTGCCGATTGTCCAACAACTTCCGAAAGATTGGTCGGCCGGTATTTTTCAATCCAAATCTCCTCCATTAACCCCTCATCCGCCCGTTGTATTTAATTCCGTCCACAGCTTAATGTAAAAGATAAATAGACCCTATACAACCTATATTTCGATGTCAAGGTATGAAGGTGTTGACTTTTACAATATTGAAAAGCATCTTAATGAAGAAGAAATCATGGTTCGTGATTTAGTTCGTGACTGGGTTGATGAAAAAGTAATACCGATTATTGAGGATTATTATACCAAAGGCACTTTTCCTATGGAGTTAATTTCTGAAATAGGAGAAATGGGTCTTTTTGGGTGTAATCTTGAAGGTTATGAGTGTGCAGGTCTTTCTAACGTAGCCTATGGTCTCGTTTGTCAAGAATTAGAACGAGGTGATTCAGCTATACGTAGTTGCGTTTCAGTACAAGGTTCATTATCCATGTACCCTATTCATGCTTTTGGTACGGAAGAACAAAAACAAAAATATTTGCCAGGTATGGCACAGGGAAAGTTGATTGGCTGTTTTGGATTAACTGAGCCTGATCATGGTTCAGATCCGGGAGGGATGGAAACTAAGGCTGTAGAAGATGGTAATTCTTATGTTCTTAATGGAGCCAAAATGTGGATAACCAATGGAACCATTGCAGATTTAGCAATAGTCTGGGCAAAATTAGATGGAAAAATCCGTGGTTTTATCGTTGAAAAAGGCGATTCAGGTTTTTCAGCACCTGAAATGAAAGGAAAACATTCCCTTCGAGCTTCAATTACCAGCGAATTAGTCTTTCAAGATTGTAAAATTCCTAAAGATAGAATTTTACCTGAAGTTCAAGGTTTGAAGGGTCCATTGAGTTGTTTGACACAAGCTAGGTATGGCATTGCTTGGGGTTCTATGGGTGCAGCAATGGGTTGTTTTCATTCATCAGTAGATTACTCTAAGTCACGAATTATGTTTGAAAAGCCAATCGCTAGTTTTCAGCTGGTTCAGAATAAATTAGCGTGGATGCTTAGGGAAATAACTAAAGGTCAATTATTGGCTTATCACTTAGGCAGAGCTAAAGACAATGGTGAAGCAACTCCTGAAATGGTCTCACTTGGTAAGATGAATAATGTTGATGCCGCAATTCAGATTGCAAGAATGGCAAGAGACATTCATGGAGCTAATGGTATACTGAATGAGTATCCAATAATGAGACATATGGCCAATTTAGAGAGTGTTTATACTTATGAAGGTACACATGACATTCATAATTTGATTCTTGGTCGTTGGATAACTGGAATTCAGGCCTTCGAATAATTAAATGGTACCTGGGCTTGTTACAGCCTCGTTCCATGTCTCACAATTGTAACAACTTCTTGTTAAAGATTTACCGTTGCCGTTTGCACCATCACTAGTAGTGTAGCTAAACGTTTCAGCATAATTCCCCCTCGAGAGAGTAATTGTTTCATTATTACCTAATCCGTTACCTATGGCAGTGTCCTCAACTGAAAAAACATAAGCGTAGTTAATGTATGTCTCTGTAAATACGGTTGGAGAGGTTGTTAATATTCCTGCTTTATTTCCTGGAATAGTTAAGGTTTCATCATCGTCAGATACAATTAAATCGCTGTCACTCAGATCCTTAATAGTCCAACTGGTAATGTATATCGCAAAGGGATTTGGATTATAGACTTCAACCCATTCATATTGGTCCCCGTTGTTTGTAGGATTGTACATAATTTCAGTCATATATATTTTGCTATTTGGATTTGTTCCTTCAAAGATTGTTACAGTTAAAATAGCTGGTAAAATATTTGTACCATCATTGTAGAGCATATATTTTTCAGATTTCACACTAATGGTGGAGTCGTTTGAATCGCCACCCCACAGACATACCGTTTCGTCTGGGACTAGCGTACGTACTTCAATTCTCAAATGTTGTGTAACCTCTAATTCATTTCTTAGAGGAGTATATGGAAATTTTTGCAAAGCATTACATTTGTCCTTGTCTAATTCCCCCTCTGAGTTAAGTAATCCTACTGTGGCGCCATCTTTTAGTTGTGTAGTTCCAACACCAAATTCAAAATCCTCCCAATTAGTAACATCTCCAATCTTCCCTTCAGAACCTGTTAACTCATAAAGGACTTCTCTAGCCATAACAACACGTTCATCATTATTGTCTAAATCTATGCCTATACGGTAATTCATTGATGAAGTAAATGCTTGAACTAGTAGAACGAATACAGTCAATGCTATTGTAAATTCTATTACGTGTGTAACTCCGCTCTCACCCTTGTGTAGATTTCGTCTCATCCTCTCATTTCTCTCTTGAAAAGCCAAGTGGCAGTTCTAAGGCACATTAAAGGCCATAGGACAAGTGACAATAAAACTAACCATCCAGGTACACCTTCTAAATCAATAGCAATAGTTCTATGTGTAAAAAGTCCAACAGCCATTTGGTAAACTATACCTGGATTTAGTAATCCTATACGGGATGCAAAGGTCTGATAATCAGCATCGTTTTCAAAATTTTCAGCATTTATGTCTACACCGATTGCAAAAGAAATAGCATATACAATAAGAGTCCAAACTACTGCAAATAATAACCAAGCACCTAACCCATAGATTACAACATCAGATCCAGTTTTAGCTGAGACGGCTAAACAAAGTTGAAAAGCTATCATGGTAAATATCATAAGTTGCCCAAATATTAAGAAAGCAATCATTCCACCCAAGGAAGGCATCTCTCCTGCTGAAGTCATAAAATATAATCCTAAAATTTGAGCTAATAATGCAGGAATACCAACAACTAACGATAATCCCAATGCTTTTCCTAAAACTATGGTTTCACGGTTAACAGGTCTAGCAAGAAGCATATTCAAGGTATTAGATTGTCTTTCCTTGTGAAAAGAATCTACAGAAACTGCAATTGCAGCCATAGAAACTACGAAGAATGTGAAATATGCTAGGCGAATAATTCCGTCATCTCCATTTTGTACTACAAAAGTGGACTGACTGTTTTGCAAATCACCTAGTAACCACCCAATTCCAACAATAAATAATGTGAAAAACAACCCTAAAACAATCATTCGTGGTGCTTTCATTCCTCGTTTCAATTCAAACAAGGCAATATGCTTAGCAAAACCCATTTGTTCTTTCAGATTTTTTGTTCTTTTAATGGTAAAATAGGCGCCAACTCCTAAAATCAGTAGTTCTAAAGCAAAATAGTAATAATCTTTTTCAGAGGCCAACTTAACATCGTCTGGTTCAGCCACCCATACTTCACTAGTTAGTGTAATATTCTGTCCACTTTTATCATAGTATTCAATTCTTTCAACTAGTTTGGTTTCTACAGTTACAATTTCACTTTCATAGAATTCACCATCTAGATTTCCATTAACTAAAATTCTCATTCCACTCACATTTAGCATAGTCTTACCATACAATTCTTCGCTATAGACAATACCTTCTTCTTTCGAGAACTTTCCTAATACTATAGTTTCATTAGTATAAACTTCAAATTTAGGTGATGTTCTCAAAACGCCTTTAATTATGGTCGAATCATTGAGATTCTGATTAAAAATAATAGCGGTTTCATTTTCATTTTCAGTTATTTTTCTAGATTCCCATATTTCTGAAGGATTAGTCGTCGTAGTTTCCCAATCGACTTTGTGAGCTATGGCAACAATCATTACTATAGATATTGCAATAAGCAGAGGTTGCCAAACATCCAGTGATTTCCATCTATTATTTGCCTTAACCACTAAATCTTCAATATTCATTATTTATCTCCTGTTTCTGTCAAAAATACATCTTCTAGGGTAGTATTATGTGGTTCTATAGAGAAAATCTTGGTATTGTTTTTCACTAATTTATCAGTAACCCAAGGAATCAAATCTTCTTTCAAATTTAAAATGATTTTTTTATGTTTTCCAATCTTGTTTTTTTCTAAGACACGGATTCCTTTTTTCTTTTCTAGAATCTTTTGGTCTTTTTCAGTGAATTTGTTTAAACGAAGAGAAAGTTTTATTGCAGTTTTTTCTACAGTATCAATTATTTTAGAAATAGATTCTTGCCTAATCATCTTTCCCTTATTTATTATTCCTACGTCCGTACACATTTCTTGAACTTCAGATAAAACATGTGAGCTAAGAATAATGGTTAGACCTTTTTTGTTCAAATCTAGTAGTAAGGTTCTAAGAGCTTTCACACCTCTAGGATCGAGCCCAGAGGTGGGCTCATCTAAAATCAGAATTTCAGGTTCGTGTAACAGAGCAACAGCAAGCGCCAAACGCTTTTTCATCCCAAGCGAAAAGTCACTAACTGGTTTCTTTGAGTTTTTGTTAAGGCTTAGTAAATCTAGTAATTTTCCTCCCCTTTCCTCTATAGTTGAATCAGATATGTTGTAAAATCCGCCATAAAATTCCAAGGTTTGCATTGGTGTCAAATTACCGTACAATCCTACTTGTTCGGGTAAAAAACCTATTTTATTCTTATTTTCAAAGTCGTTGTTTTCGATGTTTTTGCCATCAATAAAGATAGTTCCACTATCACATTTTAGAATTCCTGTTATGCATTTAATTGTTGTTGTTTTTCCAGCTCCGTTTGGTCCTAAGAATCCAAATATTTGTCCTTTTTCTACGTTAAAACTTAATTTATTTAGAGCATTTGAGGATCTAACAACTCTACCAAAACGGCGAATACGATAGTCCTTCTGGACTTCATTTAATTCGAGAAGGCTCACCGCCATGTTAAGTCACCCTTGATTGCTGTTATAAAACCACATCGTCTTACCTTAATGTGCCTGAACATTGGAGATATCCATTTTTGCCAACAGCAAGTAGTATTCTTGAGGATGTTGATTTAGATTCATTACTAGGTGATTATTTTTATGCAGAAGCTAGAGCCCTTGCTATAAATCGTCTTGAAACATCTGCTACGAGAGGAGTTATAGAGTTAGAGGGGCCGCCTATCAATGATGAAACAGATATTGTTTTGGGATATGTTATTTCCAGATTAGTTTTAGCTGCAACAGATAATCAGGCTCTTGTAAATTACGTCGCACTGTCTGAGGCATTTCGCGCTGAAACATATTTGTCCTCAGAGACGGATGAAGATCTAGTTGAAATTGTGAACACTTTGGGTGTTGTTAAAGTTAAACTTCATGGCACTAAATTTAGTATGAATTTTATTGATTATGTTAGGGCTGCTTCTAAACTCCGCGAAGGTAATTGGAAGCTTTCAAACAGAGGTGTCAGTAATGGAATTGTTGAATTAGATCGTGAAACTTTGATTCGATTGATGCGTAACGTCATTCAGCAGCATCTAGAGGAACTTCCTAAAGCCCCCTCTGAAATCAAAGAAAAGTTTGAAGGTACAATTGAAGATTTGAAGTCTCAAGTTTCTAAAACATTTACTGAGAGAATCGGTGGTCTGAATACAGTAGTTAGTGATAGACAGGCAGAAGCAATGAAGGAATTAGGCCGTTTTGATCTTTCTAAGGCCCCTCCTTGTTTTAATTTGAATTTAATAGATTTACAAGCAGGCGTGAATTTAGCACATCCTTCTCGTTTTTTCATAACTACTTTCCTTTCATCGCTTAATCAAGATCCAGAGGCTGTAATGAGATTATTTGCCACAGCTCCTGACTTTAAGGAAGCATTTACTAGATATCAAGTTGAACACATATCTGGTAAAACATCAGGAACTCAATACAGTTCGCCAAAATGTGATACACTTGTATCTAGCGGTGTGTGTCCAGGTCCCAATGCCTTGTGTCGACAAATCCGTCATCCACTTAGTTATTATCGAGTAATGGCAGAATCTGAAAAAGATAATTCAGTTCGTATGGAAAGAATTTTGTTAGCGGCGTTAGCTAGAGAGGAGTATCCAACTGAATTATTAGAAAAGAATCTAGAAAAAATAGGGGATTTTGATTTTACATATGATAACAAAATAGAGAAAAGGACATTGTCTGAGGCTCGAAAAGTAGATTCAACAAGTCAAGTTAGTGTAAATATCAATCATTTCCAAGGCCGTGTTTATTCAGTTGAGATGCCGAAAGCAGAACGAAAAACTTGGATAACCAAAGCAACATTGAATTTAACTGATGGTAACACTGATTATGATTGTTTACCACTTACAGACTGGAAACTTGGCCTTCCTATTGAAGAGGCCCAATACAAATCTAAAAAGATTGACTTGGTTGTAAAACCATTTGATATTATCTTTGATGATAACGAAACACGCAGATTGTTTTTAGTATTTGATGTACTAGATGAGTCTTAGACTCTAATACGTCTTCCACAGCTGCAAATAAATCTAGAAGTTGTATCCTCTACATTATGCACTTTTTCACATGATGGACAAGTAATTTTAATTATTCCTTGACCCATATTTACATCAGGTTCAGCAGCTTTAGTCGGTGCTGCTTTACGGACTATTTTCTTTCTCGTAACTTTCTTTGCGACTTTCTTTCTCACAGATTTTTTCTTCGGAGCTTCTTCAGGTTCACTCTCTTCATCCTCAGAAGTATCTTTTAATGGTTGACTTCCAGTTAATTCTGCTAAAAGTTTGCTTTCATCAAAATCATCATCCTCGTCATCATCATCTTCTAAGTCGATTTCATCATCCTCTTCTTCGGGGTCTTCTTTACGGTTTTCTAATCTATGTAATTTTGATTCACTTGGTAACTCAGATTCATATCCAACCCCTGTTAAACTCTTTTTGAGCGGGTCAATGCTTTCTTTGGTTCTATAGACATCAGAAGTGGTATCCTCTGGTGCTAGAACAAGCCTATAAATTCCGAATGATAATATGAAGAAGCCAACTATTCCGCCTAATATAATAGGTAAATTATCCATTATAGGTTCAGGGATACTAAATGAAAATCCCGACGAATCTTCACTTTTACTTGAAGGTGCCTCCATCGTAATTATTATGACTGCATCTCTGACTATTTCACTATCTGAATTCTTCATTATAATTGAAAATCGGATAGGTCCTTCATATCCTTCGAATCTAGTATCATCACCTTTGAAGGCAGAAACGAATCTATCATAGCCGGGATCAAGTCCGTCATGAGCCTTATGTTGAGGAAGTCCAGAGGTAGGATCTCTGCGATCGGTATCACTGTCAAAATAGACATCAATGTAAATGCTTTCTACCGATAAATTTTTATCATCAGAATCTATTCTATAGGAACCACTTAGTCTAATTTCTAAATCTAAGTCTTTACCACTTATTATTACGAATTCTTCTTCACTTTCTGTTAACTCTTCAGAATCGTTGATGTAAATTTCAACTAGGCCTGCATTTGCCACAGGTAATACAAAGATTGAGAGAATCAATGCGATTAGCAAATTGCGCCCCAAATCCGCTGTTTTGAACATCATTACACTTCTGTGTTAGTTGCTTTGGAATTTAAGACTTGCTATTTAGAGATACATCTCACTAAAGTTCTTAACCCGTATCTTAAATGGCAAACAATGTCACCTGACAAAAAACATCTCAGAAAGAGTGGAAAGGGAACTCGTGCAGTTCATTCAGGAACATCACCCAGTGAGAATTCGCTTAATACTCCTATTTACCAATCATCGACATTTTTTCTGGATGAAAACGCTTATAAAATGTGGAAAGAGGGAAAGCCAAGAGCACCTGTTTATTCTCGATATAACAATCCTTCTCTTAGATCTGTTGAAAAGAAAGTTGCCCATTTAGAGAATGCAGATGATGCATTAGTATTCAGTAGTGGAATGGCTGCAATTAGTACAACTCTGCTAACTTTTTTAGGAAGTGGTAAAAGGCTGGTCACTACTCGTAATCTTTACGGTGGAACAGTGATTTTGTTAGACCAAGATTTTTCGAGATTTGGTATTGATGTTGAGTTTGTAGATATGAAGGATTCTTCTTCTGTGGAAGCTGCACTTAAAGCTAAAGAAACGGATGTTCTTTATTGTGAAACAGTAAGCAATCCTCTATTGGAAGTATCTGATTTGTCTGAATTGTCTAAATTAGCCAAAAAATACGGTGCTCTTTCTATAGTTGACAGCACGTTTGCTTCTCCTATGGCTTGTCAACCTCTTAATTATGGATTTGACATCGTCCTTCATTCTGTCACAAAGGTATTGAATGGTCATAGTGACATATTAGGGGGTGTTATTGCTTCCCGTCAAGAATTGATTGATCAAGTCTGGTATAAAATGAGAAATTTTGGTGGTGCAATGGACCCTCATCAAGCTTCGCTTCTGGAAAGAGGATTGAAGACTCTTGATGTGCGTTACAAGAAGGCCACTGAAACAGCAGGAGACTTAGCAAATTGGTTGTCCAATCATCCTAAAATCGAGAAGGTAATCTATCCAGGTCTTGATAGTCATGATGACTATGAACTTTGCAAGAAAATTCTCAGTAGCCCCAGCACAATGGTTTGTTTTGTAGTTAAGGGTGGCGATTCAGGTGGTCACAATTTTATGCAGAATCTGAAAATTGCAACTCAGGCAGTGTCCTTAGGTGGAGTAGAGTCACTGATTTCTATGCCTTGTACTACTACTCATGTTTCTTGGAAAGAAGAAGATCGCATAGCAGTAGGGATAAGCCCAGGTTTCGTTCGTTTTTCTACAGGTATAGAGGATTCTGAAGATTTGGTTGCAGATTTTGAGCAAGCATTAAATTCATTATAGTCCCATAGAGATAATAGCACACATTTGTTAGGTTATTGTGGATTACTCCATTAGACTGCTGTCTGCAGCTTCATGCACTGAAGAGGTACATGGGAAGAGTCGGAATATGGTTTATCTTTTTGGTACTACCAAAGAGGGGGAGGCCATTGCCGTTCGAACACCACTTATGATGCCTTATTTTCAAGTTGTTGAACCACCTAAAGACATTATTGAAAATCTTGAAAAAAGGGATGATGTTGAAAAGTTAGAACCTCTGGATTTATGGGTAGATGGTGAGGTAAAAAAATGTACAAAAGTTACAGCATCACATCCTGGAAAGGTTCCAAAGATTAGAGAATGGTTAAAGAATAATGATTTGAAATTATTGGCAGCAGATATTCCCTTTCATCACAGATACTTGTATGATAATGATATAGGAGGTTGTATCCGAGTTCGTGGTAAAGAAATTCGAAAAGAAGGTTGGTCTTGCAAAGTTATCGAAGTAACTGAAATACTTCCTTCGGAAAGTTTCGAATCTGACTTTAAAATTTTAAGTTTTGACATAGAAAATTCTATTTTTGAGCGTACAATCTACTGTTTAAGTTACTGCATAAAAACATCATCAGGATACATTCATGAAGAAACATTACATGGTGATGAAGAAAAGTTATTGAATGATTTTCTTGAAGCAATAAAAGAACACGATCCTGATATAATTACAGGATATAACATAGATGGATATGATTTGCCACTTTTAGTAGAAAGAGCCGAGGTTTATGGTATTAAATTAGCAATAGGTAGAGATGGTACTAATTTAGAGCAAAAATTCCAAAGATTTTGGCAGGCTCGAGGTAGAGTTATTGTAGATGCATGGTGGAATGTTAAACGTGAAGTTAGGCCAAGGCAAGAATCCTTGAATGCGGTTGCTAAAGAATTATTGGGGAAAGAGAAGCATGATGTAAATCCTAAGCAAATGGATGAAGAATGGGCTAATAATTCTCAAAAAGTCATGGATTATTGCTTAGAGGATGCAAAATTGGCTGTGGAAATATTAGACCATATTATGGTTCTTCAAAAATATCAACATCTTGGTTCTGTTGCGAAGCTACCACTAGATGACGTAATCAATGGTATTACTTCAAATATGATTGATTCATTATTGATAAGATTTGCAGATTCTAAAGGTATAGGAGTACCAATGACAAATCGTCAGAAACGTACGGGTCATATTGAAGGAGGTTATGTGCACAGCATTAATCCAGGACTCTATGAATGGGTCTGTGTTTTAGATTTCAAGTCAATGTATCCCAGTATTATAATCGATCGTAATCTTTGTTTTTCTACTTTATCTCCTGATGGTGAAATTGAGACTCCGTTAGGTGTAAAATTTAAGAGCCCAGAACAGAAAAAAGGAATGTTACCCGAATTATTAGTTAATTTGATGAAAGATAGGGATTCAGCTAAGGAACTCCAAGCCTCTGCAAAAACGAAGAGTGATGAAGATTATTATAGGAGAATTCAGGAAGCCATAAAGATATTGATGAATTCGGTTTATGGTGTTTTTGCGTCTTATTTTTATCGTTTTACAAATTTGAATATTGGTGCTTCAATAACTGCTTATGCTAGAGAATATGTTAAGGATATTTTAGTGGAATTAGAAAATGAGGGTATTGATGTAATCTATGGAGATACTGATTCCGTTTTCTTTAGATCACCCTATGATGACTTGAATAAAACTATAGAATTTGGAGAATCTATAGCAGATAGATATTCTGTTGGTGCTAAACAATTAGAATTTGAGAAGATACTTCAACCATTTTTCTCTCATGGTGTTAAGAAAAGATATGTTGGTAAACAAATTTGGCCTAAAGAAAGTATGCTAATTAGAGGATATGAGACTAGACGTACTGATGCATTTCCAATTCAAGTTCAGGCACTTGAAGATATATTTGCTAAATTGATGGATAGAAACGTAGAGGATGCTTTAGAATCTTCAAAGAATTGGGTTACTAAAGTTTCAGAAGGCGAATTTGACGATGACAAGTTCGTTATTTCCAAAACGGTTAATCTTAAGAGAAAATATGTAAATGAGGATAATCAAGCTCATTTACAAGCTTACAAGAAATATATTGAAACTGGTCGTCCATTTGTTAGCGGTATGAAGATATCATTTATAGTTACAGATGCTAGTATAAGTCCCATGAAAGTTGAACCCTTTATTCCAGAGGAAACTTGTCCAAAACCGGATTACAATTATTATGCAGATAGAATAGCTAAATCATTGTCTCGAATTACAGATGTTTTCGATTGGGATGAAAAAGCATTAAAAAAGGGTAAAAGAGCCCCTAAACAACAAACTTTGTTCTGATGACAGATTTAGAATATAATAGTGAAAGCCGAGAATGGTATATTGCATCTGGGTCGATTTTGTTTGTGACTGTTTTGTGTTATTCTTTTCTAAGTTGGTCTGCCATTCCTGAATCGTCAGAGATTTTGCCAGTAGTAACTAATGCAATTCATCTTTCTTTTGCTTTACTTGCTTTATCTGGTTTGTTCTTAGCAGTACAGGGCTACAGGTTAAAGGACAGCAAAGGATTTATTTTACGTAAAGACGGAGAAGAGGTATTGTATGATTTGGAAAGATTATTCATTGATGCAGATTTATCGGTTAAGGAAGTATCATGTGTGAATATGAATAGCATAGGATTGTGGAGACCAATTGGCCGTTTGGTATTGAACGAAGGAGAAATAGAAATAAAAGAAATTTGGTTCTATGCTTATTACTACAGAACTCACATAGCTCTAAGAGGCAAAGTTCCGGATAAAATAATTAAGAAATTTGCTTCTAGTTTGGCTTAAATTCGCCTAACCCAGATCCATAGTATACCAGTGGTTCTGCATTTTCATCAAATTTCCCTTCTTCAACTTGACCAATAAAGATGGTATGGTCGCCTCCATCATATCTCTGGGTTATTTTACATTCCATTGTAGCTAAACATCCTTCTAGTAAAGGTGTACCTAATTTGGTAAGAGTATGAGGTAGTGACTTAATCAATTCATTTTTATCTATTTTTGAACTAGCAAAATCCCATGCTAGTTTTCCTTGCTCTGAATTACAAATATTAACCCCAAAAGTGTCGGTTTTTTCTAGTGATTCATGGCTAGCAATTTTTCTATCGATACATATTAAAACTAAAGGAGGGTCCATAGAGAGTGAACAGAAGCT
>CAZOEZ010000025.1:0-14785 GCA_964578995.1 uncultured archaeon | reverse complement strand
AATCATGTTTTAATCAAAGTAGAAGCTTGTGCTTTGAATCATTTAGATGTGTGGATCCGTAAAGGTTGGCCTGGTCTCAATCTTGAAATGCCTCATATTGGAGGTAGTGATGTTTCTGGAACTGTTGTAGAAGGTAATGGTAATTGGAAAGAAGGCGATAAAGTCGTAGTAGATCCTGGCATCTCTACGAAAGAAGATTCTTGGACAGAGAAAGGTATGGATAGTATGAGTCCAGGTTATCGTATTCTTGGTGAGCATATTAGTGGTGGATGTGCTGAATATGTATCAGTACCTTCAGAGAACGTTCACAAGCGTCCAGAAGGGATGACAGCTAGTCAGGCAGCTGCACCACTTCTTGCAGGCTTAACTGCCTATAGAATGCTTGTAATCAGGGCAGGGATACAGAAAGGCGATAATGTACTGGTTATGGGTTCTGGTGGCGGAGTAAATTCATTATCTATCCAAATAGCTAAATATTTTGGAGCTGAAGTTCATGTTGTAGCAGGTGGTGCCGAAAAGAAAGTTAAGGCTGAAGAGTTAGGAGCATCATTTGTTGTTGACTACAAAGCAAATGAGAATTGGCACAAAGAATTGTTTCCAGTTATCGGAAGAAAGGGTTATGATATTGTAGTAGACAATGTTGGTAAGCCAACATGGTCAAGATCCATTCTTCTTTCAGGTATAGGTGGTAGAATAGTTACAGTAGGAAATACAAAAGGCCCAATTGCTGAAACCGATATTCGCCATGTTTTCTCAAAGCAATTATCCATACTTGGTTCTACAATGGGTTCACATTCAGACTTTGCGGAATTGTTAAAATTGTTGAATTCTGGAGCAATAATTCCAGTAATTGATTGCGAGATCCCTCTTTCTGATGGTGCAAGAGGTCATCAAATATTAGAAGAAGGAACTATGTTTGGTAAAATTATTCTTGTACCACAATAGGGATTACTATCGAGAAGGTTGTCCCCTCACCTTCTTGACTTTCAACTTCCATGACTCCTCCCATCATTTCCGTCATTTTCTTACTTATTGGAAGTCCAAGCCCAGTTCCTCCATAATCCTTTGATGTTGATGACTCTGCTTGCGTAAATTCTTCGAATACCTTACCTAGTTGCTCCGCATTCATCCCTATTCCCGTATCAGTTACAGCAAATCTGACCTTCTCGTCATATTTAGTTATTCCTAATGTAACTGTACCTTTCTTCGTGAATTTGGCAGCATTACTGATCATATTGAATAGTATTTGCCTAAGTTTTGTTTGGTCGTTTGTAAGTTTTTCAATGTCATCTGGCTTCTCTATTACAAAATTATTTTCATTCTTTTCAACTAGTGGTTTAGCAGTAGCTTCTATTTGTTTGATATGTTTTTCGAGTTCAAACTCTTCTACATGTAATTCCATTTTCCCTGCTTCTATTTTTGAAAGATCCAATATGTCGTTTACTAGAGTTAGGAGATGTTCACCCGAAGAGTTAATTTTTGTTAAGTCTTCCGAATATGCATCTAGTCCATCATCCTCAGCATCATCCTTTAACATTTCACTGTAACCTAGTATTGCATTTAGTGGAGTTCTCAGTTCATGGCTCATATTAGCTAGGAACTCTGATTTTGCTTTGGTAGCGTTCTGCGCTTGTGTCCTCAAAAACTTTAGTTCTTCTGTTTTCATGTAGTCTATTCTATTTTTGAATTCGTTTGACCTTTTGACAAAGACACCATAGACAAAGGGTATGACTAATAGGTATGGAACTTGTTCACCTGCAATGATTTTCATTTCTAAAAGATATACAAGAAAAGCAGCCACAGAAGTTATAACTATGAAAAAACTGTTTAAGAAATCAACAGGATATATCGTAAAATATAGAAGAGTTAATAGAGGTATAACTGCAGCCCCCGGTCCAAAAAGTGCAGTTTCATCCACGTAATAATGGTAGGCCCCATTTATCATCAATATGGGTATTGCTAAAGTGAAATAAGGTTCATAATATTTTTTTCTATATTCTTCGTAGTAAATTAATACGTAAACACAAAGTGAACATATAATTTGTAGAGAAATATATATTGGTTGAATTCCTAATTGCTTGATATCATCAAGAATAACTAGCAAGAAAATTAGATGCCCCAATAGCATTAAGTTCCATATATAATTCTTATTTTTATCCCATTTCATTTCCTTATATTGATTTTCTAATTCTTTATCATTGAATTTACAAGTTAACCTGTTTATATTTTCTTCCAATTCAGCCATTATTCTTTATCCTCAACAGCAATAGGTATTATGATAGAAAAGGCTGTTCCTTTCCCTTTTTCACTTTTGACTTCCATATATCCTCCCATCATCTCTGTCATTTTCTTGCTGATTGGGAGCCCTAGACCTGTACCTCCATATTTCTTTGAAGTTGAAGTTTCAGCCTGAGTGAATTCTTCAAAAACCTTACCTAACTGTTTTTTGCTCATTCCTATTCCGGTATCTGTCACATCAAATCTAATATTTTTATCTTCAAGTTTAACTGTCAAAGTTACAGTTCCTTTCTCTGTAAATTTCGCGGCATTACTCAGCATGTTGAATAGAATTTGTCGGACTTTGGTTTGGTCGTTTTTCAGATTCAAATTCTTAATTTTACTGGTAATAATAAGTTTATTTCCATTCTTTTCCACTAATGGTTTGGCAGTGGCTTCTATCTGTTTTAAGAGGTTTCCGTATTCAAATTCTTCTACAAATAATTCCATTTTCCCAGCCTCAATTTTTGACAGGTCTAGAATGTCGTTTATCAATGTTAAAAGATGGTTTCCCGAAGAAAATATTTTTTCGAGGTCTGTTGAATAAGCGTCTAATCCATCATCTTCAGCATCTTCTTTCAACATTTCACTATATCCAATTATTGCGTTTAGTGGTGTTCTAAGTTCGTGGCTCATTTTGGCCAAAAAATCTGATTTTGCCTGGTTAGCAGTTTGAGCATTTTCCATAGCTATCTGTAGTTCATCTCTCTGCTTTTTCATTACTTTATCAGTTTTTTCTAGGCTATCCATCAAAACATTGTAATGATATCCAAGTTGGCCAGCCTCTGTAAATAAATCCTCAGGACCTCTAACAGAAAGGTCACCAGTATCATTTTGGTATTGCATTATTTTTAGAAGATCAATTTGATCACTACTCGAATCATGTTCTGCAATATTCAGACCTATATCCTCAGCTTCTTTATCGACTCTTAGTGGATAATAGGAGTTTACAGTTTTCATCAGAATATAACTAACGGTGAATGTGTAAAAGCCAACTGAAACAATACCAATAATTTGTGATATTAGTTGATTTATTCGGATATTAGTGGTGTAATTATTTAGGTCAGAATTCTCAACTATGTGTGTTTCACTAGCAAATAAAGGTACCATTAAGGTACCGAATATCCCTGCACCCAAGTGTACAGGTATTGCTCCTACAGGATCATCAAGTTCTAGCTTTTCTAGGATTCTAGTAACATAAAGTGCTACTAGACCTCCACCAGCTCCAATGATTACAGAACCAGCAGGTGTCACCCAATTTGCACTTGCAGTTACAGCGACTAATCCTGCCAGTAGTCCATTAATAAGATCGCCTGCAGGAGCAGTACTATTCTGGACTCCCCAGAATATTAGGCATGCAACAATCCCTGCAGCAGCAGCAAGGAAAGTGTTAAGGAGAATTTTTGGAACTGCTTCATCTAAGACTAAGTTACTTCCTCCATTAAAGCCATGCCAGCCGAATCCTAGGAGAAGGGCTCCTAAGACAGAAAGAGGCAAATTACTAGGAGAGAATTTCCGAACTTTTCCGTCTATAAATCTCCCAGTTCTTGGACCTATAATTAATATAATTGCCAAACCAATCCATCCACCAGTTGAATGAACAATGGTTGAACCTGCAAAGTCATGAAATCCTAGTTCACTTAACCAACCAGTAGTTCCGTCTCCTCCATATTCTGCGTCTGAGTTTGCCCATGCCCAATGTCCTACAACAGGATATAATATTGTGCCAACAAGAGCTGTAATAATCAAATAACTATTGAATTTTAGTCTCTCAGCCACAGATCCAGAGATTATAGATGCGGCTGTTGCGCAGAACATAGATTGGAATATAAAAAATGTCATTGCCGAACCACTAGTCTTTGTATTCGATGGATCGAACAAGAAAGTATCAGTTCCAAATAAACCACCTGCACTAGATCCAAACATTAGCCCATACCCTATAATCCAGTAACAAACAATAGAGATACCGAAATCAGAGACATTTTTCAAAGCTACATTTATATTATTCTTATTTCTTATAATTCCGGATTCTAGGCACATAAAACCAGCCTGCATCATAAATACCAGAACAGCACAGATAAGCATCCAAAGCAAATCAATATTCATTGCATTTTGTTCAATTGCTTCATCATCTGCTTTAGCAGTGTGGAAAATATTTACCAAAACAGCAAAAACGAATGTAAAAATCATTAATCGTTTGAGATTTTTAAGATACTGAAACATTGTGAACCCATGAATTTATCTATTTAATAGATTAGCATATAATTTAATATATCGCATTTTTTGGGTTGCAATGGATGGCTTCGATGATGATGAATGGGCTGAGATGCAGGAGATGTACATTAATTTCACTTCTAAAGAGTTAGGAAAGGTAGAGGAAAATATAGATACAGCTACAATGGAGTCACTGAGAACATTCGGTCATAACATAAAGGGAAGCGGAGGAATGTATGGTTTTGATAGTGTAACGGAGCTGGGGGCCAAGATTGAGACTGCTGCAAAAGAGGATAAATTAGAAGATATTAAATCTTTCTTTAAAGAGTTAAATGATTTTCTAGGTAAAGAAATGAAAAAATAATATATATTGTATGGTGATAACAAGAAATGACTGACGGAGAACTTCCAAATATTTTAGCGGTAGATGATGACTATGCAGTCCGTATGGCAATGGAATTCATGTTTAAAAAATGGCCAGAGTATAATCTAGTTTTAGCTGAAGAACCTAATGAAGCTCTAGAAAAATTAGAAGAAAGAGAATACATGATGATGTTTAGTGATATCAATATGCCAGGTATGACTGGTCTTGAGTTATTAGAAATCGTGAAAGAAAAATATCCTGACTTACCGGTTTTCATGTTAACCTCTGAAACAGATATTCAAAATTCCATAACAGCATTTCGTTTTGGTGCTATGGATTATATCTTGAAACCTATGACTACGGCGACAGTTAGAGGTGCTATAGACAAAGGAGCTCAGTTTGTTGAAGAGATGGAAAGTAAAAAATCAGGCATTGTAGATTTAGATAATTTCCGAGATTTGGTGGAGAATTTTTCACCAGAAAAAATGGGTCTTGGTGAATCGGGATCTAAAAGTGCTGAATTTACTAAATTGGTGAATGCACTGCAAGATAAATTAATTCATCCTGGTAAAGTTGGTAGAATCCACAATTTGTTTTTGCTATCTAAATCCGGTATTGTGATATCCAGTTTCTCAGCTAATGAAGTAGAAAAAACGGATGTTGACATATTAGGTGGTATGTTTACGGCGGTAAAAGATTTCATGGAAGATGCAGTCAGTGCTAGTACTTCATCTTCATTAAATGACATTCAATTCGGTAATTTCCATGTGAAGTTTGCTTCTGGAGCTTATTCTGAATTAGCTATAGTTTATACCGGTGTACTAAATGAAGAAGCAGAAGATGCGATTACTGATACATTGATAGCATTTGAGTTAGAGAACATGGAAACGTTGGAGAATTGGGATGGAGACATCTCCAGTTTTGGAGAATCTACAAAAATGTTAGAGAACCTTTTTGGAGAGATTGATAAGGATAAAGGTTAATTCTTATTTAAGATAGCGATAATGTGACTTGTACTAGGTCCATAAAATTTAACTCTTTCAAATTTTGCAACATTGAAACCTTTAGCATCTACTAATTTAGAGAATTTCTTGGGAATACTTCCCCAATCACTTCTACTTTTGAATCCTAACCAATTATTACGATATGCATCGTGGAATATGACGGTCCCTTTTTCATTCAAGCAGTCATAAGCATGTTCTAGAAAATCTATTGTATTGCCAATATATCCCAGATGTATAACATCTGCTTTTACCTCTATATTTCTGCAGTCATCATTAATTACTTTCATATTTTTTACATCATTATTTTTAGCATTCAGGGAAAGGTATTCTACAGATTTAGGATTTTTATCAATAGCAATCACCTCAGCGTTAGGATATCCTTTTGCCATCTGTATTGCAAAATAGCCTATACCTGCAAAATAATCGATAATCACTTTTGGATTATTAAATGTATAAAATTCTGATACTTTATTAGGCCCTGATAGAGCTGATCTCCATCCAGTATTTCCTGGAGACCACATAATTTCAGCTAAATCTAATTTGTATTTTATACCATATTCAGATATTTCCGTAACAGTTTCATTTCCATATAATAATTCGATATCTTCAGGTTTCCTTAGTTCTCCTGATATCCTATTCTTTTGGATTATGGTTTTTACTCTTAATTCTTCTGCATAAATTTTGGCTATTTCTTTTTTCTTATTCTCGTATATGCCTTTTAAGTCAATAATAATTATGTCGCCTATCTTTGTCCATTTTCTTGGTAATTTATCTTGTAAATCTGGACTTACTCTTACTTTGATATTTTCAAGGGGATTCATTCTTCAGCTAATTTTCTTAGTACAGCTATTTCGGGTTTCCACATTTCAGGACCACCTGGCGTTTCAAGATATCCTGCCAAATGTTCTAATCTTTTTTCCTGCATAAAACTTTTGAACGTTTCTTTACCTAATTTTCCCATGCCAATATTATCATGCCTGTCAACTCTTGATCCTAATTCACTTTTTGAATCATTGAGGTGTAATGCCACTAAATAATTCATACCAACAATCTCCTCAAAAGCGTCCCATGTTTGGTTAAATTGATTTTTCCAGTCGTAGCCTGAAGCCCATGCATGTTGGGTATCAATGCAGACACCAACTCTCTTTTTGTCATCAATATGATCTATAATATGCCTTATTTCTTCGAATTTTATTCCTACATTGGTTCCTTGGCCAGCTGCATTTTCGATTACTAATTTTGATTCATAGCCCTTTGTTTCGCCTAAAGTCTTGTTCATATGATGGGCAATTCGCTCTAGTGCTTCATCTCTAGTCTGTTTATCGTCCCTCATATTCTTTTTTGGATGTGTGTGAGATCCTGGGTGGAAATTTAGGTAAGCGACACCAAGAGCCTCACAGCGGTGGTATTCTTCTAGGAATGCAACTTGAGCTCTTTTACCTTTATCTTCATCAGGACTTCCCATGTTTATCAAATATGAATCATGTATCATAAGAGGACCAAGCTCAGTTTCAGATAATGGTTTTTTGAAATCTTCTATTTGTTCATCAGTTAATGGTTTTGCTATCCATTGTCTTTGATTTTTGCTAAACATTTGAAATGTATCAGCCTCTATTTCTAAAGCCCAAGGGATTGCGTTCTGAAGTCCACCTGCAACACTAACGTGAGCACCTAATCTCATTGATTTACTAATTCAAGCCTACCTTAATAATAACTATTCGATACGAGCCTGTGAAATTTTCCATTGTGGCTAACCCAAAACAGCCAAATATGAAAAAAATCTTGACAAAAGTTATCGGTTTTCTCGATGACTTTGACTTAGAAGAAGAAACGGCTAAGATAGTTGGTTTAACGGGTAATTCCATAACTAAACTTCAAGGAGAGATGGTTATTTCATTAGGAGGTGATGGCACATTGCTCCACATTTTATCTAATCTGAATAAACCTGTTTTCGGAATTAATTGTGGGGGTGTTGGTTTTCTCACAGCAATGGAACATTCAGAGGATTTATTTTCAGCATTTAAGAGATTAGAGTCTAAGAATTATGAGTTACAAAAAGTACATAGAATAGATGCCTTTATCAATGATTTGCATATTGGTACTGCTTTAAATGAAATAGTTCTTCATTCATCGAGAGTGGCTAAAATACAAGGCTTTGAAATTAAGATTGATGGTTCTGTAGCAGATAGTTTTAGAGGTGATGGATTGATAATTGCTACACCTACAGGTTCTACTAGTTATGCAATGTCATTGGGCGGACCTATAATTTATCCCACTTTAGAATCTCATATTATTGTTCCAATGGCTGCTTATCGTATTGGTGCTAGACCTTTAGTAATTCCTTCCAAATATGATATTACAGCAAGAATAACGGGACACCCCGAAGCAGTTATGGTTATAGATGGTCAAGATGAAATAATGATAAAAAAAGATGATAAACTTCTTTTTAAAAAATCTAAGGAACCTGTAGAATTAGTTAGATTCGAGGATGATTTTTTTGCTAGAGTACAAAATAAGTTGAGGTCATAATAACGTGAAAAAAAGGCGAACACGTTTGAGGGGGACTAAGACTGCAGCCAAATCTGAGCAAAAAAAATTAATATCAAGAATTAAAGAATTAAAAGATAATCCGAAATTATTATTGCCTAAAACAACGCCAGGAACGCCGGCTGATGACCTTTATTCTCGTGTACTTAAAGAATTACAATTGGCTAAAGAACAGTATGAGAATCCTCCTGGATTTTTCTCTAGAATAGTTGGTACTAAAGTGAAGGATCCATTAGCTAAGGCATACGGTTCATCGTTGACTATTCTTGATTCTGGTGCACCAGTAATGGCAATTGCTCGTTTTCCACATGGGGAGGTCAATTATGTTATGCGAGGTTACGGGATATCCAAAGAGAAATTGATAGGAATCCAAAATTATCATCATAGATTATGGTCGAGGTTTGCCCATTTGGATTATGTTAAAAAGTATAAATTTTTCTTATATGTTTTAGAAAATGGTTTGATTTGTACAGGCAATTCACCAAAATTCCCAAAAGTTTTGTGGGAAGAAGCTTGTAATAGTTTGAAAATTAAGAAAGGTGGAGAGGATTTATTAGGAATTAAAATAAGGTGTATATCTTTGGGAAATCAAGCAACACTTCCTCCACGCAAGGTATCTAAATCCAAGGATAATAGTTATAGTTATTTTTTGAGACATCAAGTGGCATTCGAACAAGATTTAGATTTTGAGGTTTCCGTATCAACTTTTCTTTCGGAAATAATAGAAGATATACCTGATGAGCTGTTTAATGATTATCTAAAGGGTATTGTTTCTGATTCAGATTTATGGAATTCTATAATTAATTATCAAAAAGAAGAAATCAAGTCATTAGATGATAATTATTTTATAATATCTAATAATGTTTTGACTAAAGAAGAATTGATTGGTAAAATCAGTAGTAACAAAATTGATCAAGCTATTGTCGAGGATATATTAGGAGAAGATATAGGTTCTATAATTTTGGATAATTTTACACTATCAAATTTTACAGAATATACTTGGGATTCTGCAGGCAGCAATATTGTTAATAGAATAGACTCCAAGAAATTGAATGATTATAATGGTGAGAATTCGTTGGAATTATTGCGCGATTTATATAATAAAATTGTGAAGGAAAGTTTGACTAGTGATTATCCTCGATTTCGTTCTTTGAGTGAACCTCTAAAATTATTGGATGATGTAGTTCGAATGTTAAAATCAGGCGAAAAAAATGGTGCAATTAAATTGATAGAGACTTCGTCATCAAATAACAACATGACTAAGTCAGTTTCATGGGCAACTTTAATTTGTTTGAATGCAACATCTAGCCGGGCTTGGAAATATAGTAAAGAAGAGCAATCACTTGGTGAAACATTGAAATCTTCAGTTCAAGAATTGATCGACAGTAAACCAAATGATTATTTGTCCCTTTTAGAGGATATTTCAGCTCGAATTGGTCTTGGAAATAAATTGGAAGTTATTTAAAACAGGCTTAGCTGGAGAAACTCGCGGGTCCGTGGTCTAGTTGGTTATGACGTCGCCTTGACATGGCGGAGATCCCCGGTTCGAATCCGGGCGGACCCACCACTTATTTTCCTTCTTTCCACCTACGATATTCTTCACTGTCATGTGAAATAGGTCCATCATCTGTCTTAGTTTCAGTATTTGAGAGCGATAAATCAGGTTGTACCGCATCACTTTCCATATCTTCATTGAGGCTAGATACAATTAATACAACACCAATAATGAGAATTATTATTGGAATAAATAGTAAAAAATAGAATTCAATGATAAGGAAAACAATGAATTGTATGGGGCCAATTATAACTAAAATCCAGCCAACTGCTCTAGGACCATCTATTAATGCAGCACCAATAATGAGAAATAAAATTGGAAGGGCTAATAAGAAATAGATTTTAAGGAGAAGGAAAATAATTAATTGTACAAGACCAATTATAGCTAAAATCCAGCCAACGGCTTTACGACTTTCTGACTCTTGACTCATTTATGGAGTCATTCGGGTTCTATCTCTTGGAAATAAAACACATTCTCTTACATTTTTTGCTCCAGCAAAAATCATTGATAATCTATCCAATCCTAATCCCCAACCAGCATGTGGTGGCATTCCATATCTAAATGGATCCAAATAATGATTAAATCCATCAGGATCCAAACCTTGTTCCTTCAACCTTTCTTTTAGCATATTGACATCATGAACTCTTTGACCTCCAGAAGTCATCTCAATTTCATTAAACATAAAATCGAAACCTTTACTGTACTTTGGATCCTCATCAGGTAGTATGTAGAATGGTTTGAGTGACAATGGCCATTTTGTAATGAAGTAAAATCCATTCATTTGTTCAGCTATAGCTCTTGTAGCTTCCATAGATAGATCTTCACCCCATTCTACCTTTCCTTGCGACATTTCAATGGCCTCATCGTATGTTATTCTTGGTAGAGGTAATTCTAGCTCCATAGGCTCCTTTTTCAATGTTTCTAACGCCTCAGTTTCTTTGGAAACAGCTCTAGCTGCCGTTGCCACAAGTCTTTCCATAACACCCATTACAACGTCATCATCAGCAAAGGACATCTCAATATCAATTGATATAAATTCATTCAAATGTCTTGGAGTGTTATGTTCTTCGGCTCTAAATGCAGGGCCTACTTCGTAAACTCTCTCTAATCCTCCACTCATTAACATTTGTTTGTAAAGTTGTGGAGATTGTGCAAGATATGCGGTTTTATCAAAATATTTCATTTTGAATAAGGAAGTTCCACCTTCTGTTGCTGAGGCAATAATTTTAGGTGTTTGTACTTCCAAAAAGTTTTCCCTTCTAAGATGTTTGTGGACAGCACCTGATACCGCAGCTCTAATTTTGAAGTTTGCTGCAATTTCAGTTTTACGGAGATCTAAATATCTTGCATTTAATCTGGTTTCAATTTCACTATCTATTTTATCTATTACACCTAAAGGCAATGGGGTTTCAGCTTCATTCATTAATTCGATATTATCTGGTAACATTTCAACACCACCAGGTGCTTCTGTGTTCTCTTTGACGATACCTCTAACTAAAATGATTGATTCTCGGTTAATATTAGCCCATTTTTTGAAATTTTCATCTCCCAATTTTTTCTTTAAAAGTGTCAATTGGATTACACCTGTAATATCTCTTAATTGTAAGAAGGCAATTCCTCCTAAATTTCTTGTATCTTGTAGCCAACCACATAGCGTTTGCTCAGAACCAAAGTCAGATTCCTCAATTTCTCCACATTTTCGCGTATAAAACATATTTCTAGCTTATAGGGTATCTTAGTATCGCAGCAAGCCCTCCAAAAGCTTTCTGTAAAGAGACTCCCTCTTCACTTTCCGTTGAGATAATAGTAACTGATGCTTTGCTCTTTTCCGCAGCCTCACCTAGCCTCTTCACGGTTCCTTCTTCAATATGTTCCATCTTTTCTAATCCTTCAGAGATTAATAATTGGTCTATAGCGCCAAGATTTAATGCATATTCAACTTGTTTAATCCCATATGTTGCTAAAGTTCCTTTTGGCGACAATACTTCTTTCATGAATTTATCCATTATCTTCTTTTCTTTAACAAGTTGCATTTCAGAAAGTCTATTGGATCCACGAGTTACTAGTTCTCTAAGTCCAGTTTCATCAGTATAACCCGTATCAAAGGAATCAATTACTATTTTTTGAAGTTCATGATTCATGTAATCTTTGCTAACAAAATAGTCCTTCGTAGCACCAGGTCCACCTACCAATATTCCTTCTATATTATTATCTAAAAAACATTCTGTAGCTGAATGTGCGACTTTCTTGTACCATTCGTGCGCAGCTTCTTCAATTAATCTTTCAAATCTTCGTTTAGATTGCCCTCCTTTTCCATGTTTAGAAGGTACTTGAGAATACATGTGTTTCAATGTTGTAATGGTTGCCCCTCTAAGGATTCCTAATGCTGCTTCTGACCTATCAATAACAATTAGTCCAAATTGTGTTTGCGTTTCACCTAACCCTTCTAAAGGTTCTAGGAAGAATCCGGAATCACATCTATACAGGAAAGTGGGCAGAGGTTCTGGAGGTACAACTACTTCTTGGACCATAGTAGTTTGATTTCCACCCTTAGAAACATGTCCTACGAAAAAAACCATTCCATTTTCAGGTGGGTTTTTGTATAATTTTAGTCGAGACATTATCGATTCAATTGCTGCGCTCACATTTTTTCTAGTCGATTTAGACTTTATGTTTGCAGACTGCGAAGCTTCATTACGGAGATACGATTGTACATCATATATTTTGCGATCTGGAGGTATATACAAGCTCACGAGTTCTGTAGCATGTCCTCTATAGTTCTTGATTCGTTCAAGAGATTGCTTGAATTCATATTTCTGTAGGGATTCAGAACTCATTATTTTTGGTAACAGAGGACCTTTTTATGATATTGCTTACTATTTTTTCAGTTTGACTATATTGACAGTTTAGGAAATATCATCAGTATAATCCAAATCCACAGCATAAAAAAAAGCACTGTATTGACAAGCATTTTCTATGGAATCCAGCCTAAAATCAAAGTTTCCAAAGTTACATTTTGCATTAGATTCAAATAAGAAAGCATCATGTTTGGTTGCGTTTTCTGGGCGACCCCATCTATCATATTCGCCCTTTGTGACGACAAAAAAGTAGGTGTCTGAAGGAAGAGCAATATCAAGTCCATGCTTAGATATTCTCTCTAGAGAATCCGTTGGCGTTGGGTCATTGTCAAAATCTGATAAATGCCATAGCGGATTTCCGGCATCAAATACGAATGTCTCACCTGTCACAAATTTTTTGTAATTTTCATGATTCAGGATCATAACGTCATCTATTCTTTCATAATATGGATTTATCTGTATTTCCCACCCTAAATCTACAGTCCCATCAATAAAACCAATTTCACATGCGAAGAATGATTCTTGAGCAACAAATTCTGTGAAATCGGCATAAGGGTCGGCTACGCGATCCAATGCATCTGAATCGTTACAATAATTTAGTGCAAAATCCCCATCAGAGCCATTATTTCCTAGCATGAATCCATGTGAAGTAAGTACAATCATTAATGCCAAAAGAATATGGTAAATCCCTAATACTTCATCTTTGTTTTTTGCATCAAATTCAATATCATTATTGTCAGCCATTTAGTCCTCACCTTCTTCGGAATCCGTATCATATTCTTCAGAAAAGTATTCATCCTCATTTTCTTCAGCAAAGTCCCTGATTGCTCTGCCCTCTTTTGTCAACATTTCAGGTTCTAAATTATTATTTGAATTAATTGGAGCATTTGTTTTAGCTAAGTTTTTATCTTGCCAGATGAAATTGCGCTGTGAAGTAGCATAGTATAACAATATACTGAAAATTAGAATGACAGTCAAAAGATCTAGGCCTATATCAAAACCAACTTTCGAGTATTGTCTTAGATTAGGCATTACAAACAGATGGTTGGTTAACCAGAATATACTAAATGTAAATAAAACAAACTTAATATTCAGTTTTAGTAAATATAATTCGCCGTACTGATAATAGTATTTCTGTGCCCGTTCGTGAGGCCGATGACGTGGTGTTTCGGTTTCATTATTTTCAGTTGTTTCTTTATTAAATGAAGGAACTGCCTTCCATAATAGGTAAGGTAAGCCATATACTAAAAATATATTTCCAAATTTTCTTTCATCGCTTTGAACCATCCAGGCTTGGCTAATAACATCTAATAAATCATCTAGGAGGAAAAAATTTATTCCAAATATAGAAATCGGCATAATTGTATTTATTATGGTATTTTCTTTAGGTATCTGAAAGCTAATTCCCTTTAATAGAGACATAATCCCAACATAAATCATACATGAACCTAAAAAGACCATAAATTCCTGTGCTTGCCCGATCGGACTGATTAGAAGAATTCCACCAAACATTACAAAAATTAAACCAAAAACAGCAAAACTTAGACTCCATTTTCTTTTTTCTTCAGCAATTATAACTTCTGGGTCTTCTTCCTCTTCAATTTTTTTTTCTTCTATTTCCTTATTTTTTATATCATGATCATACCAAGGGTATTTACTTTCAATATCTTCTATAGACCCTTCAAACATATCCATTTCAATATCTTTTCTGTATTGAGAACCTTTAGGTCTTGCAAAAAATATAGTTATTGATACAATCAGAAGTGCAACAATTATAATCCAGAAATATAATTCTAATATGTAATTCCATCCAGCATAATATGTTAACACTATTGTACAAGTAGGAGGTAGATTTAACGTCTACCTCTTACCTTATTCGAAATCAATTTAGCGCTAGGCAGCCAACCCTTATTCTTAGGAGGTGATCCATCCGCAGGTTCCCCTACGGATACCTTGTTACGACTTA